>JBGVMD010000075.1:0-2968 GCA_045124575.1 Faecousia sp. | reverse complement strand
ACTTCGATGGGCACCTGATAGGTAGCACCACCAACACGGCGAGCCTTCAGCTCCACGACAGGCATGATGTTTTCCATAGCCTGCTGGAACATTTCCAGGCCATTCTTGCCGGTCTTGTTCTCGACGATTTCAAAAGCGCCGTAGACAACCTTCTGAGCAACGCCCTTCTTGCCGTCCAGCATGATGCTGTTGACAAGCTTGGTTACCAGAACGGAATTATACTGAGGATCGGGCAGAACCTCTCTCTTGGGAACATTACCTCTTCTGGGCACTTTGCTTCCCTCCTTCATAAAATAATGATTTCATCGGTACTCGAAAGTAATACCTTCGTTGTGCCTGGCCAGAGGTTTTATATAAAACCACATGGCAAGGCCATTTGCCTTGCGAAAGGGCAGAATAGAGTCAAAGTTTTGTCAGGCAGCAAGAAAATTACTTCTTCTTAGCCTTGGGACGCTTGGCACCGTACTTGGAGCGGGACTGCATACGGTTCTGCACACCCTGAGTATCCAGGGTACCACGGATGATGTGGTAACGGACACCGGGAAGGTCCTTAACACGACCGCCACGGATCAGCACCACGGAGTGCTCCTGCAGGTTGTGGCCAACACCGGGGATATAAGCGGAAACTTCCATACCGTTGGTCAGACGCACACGGGCGATCTTACGCAGTGCGGAGTTAGGCTTCTTGGGGGTGGTGGTACGAACGGCGGTGCACACGCCACGCTTCTGAGGAGAGGGCAGGTTGGTAGCCTTGTTCTCAAGGGTGTTCAGACCTCTCTGCAGTGCGGGGGCAGTGGACTTGTAGGTGACCTGCTTACGGCCCTGCTTCACGAGCTGGTTAAAAGTAGGCATTTTGTATCTCCTTTCTTGAATTCTCGCCTTTGGGCGGATCTATATTCCTCGGAAAAATTCCGAAAGAACCAAATTCATTTCCCAGCGGCTGCCGCTGCTGCGCCCACGTCAATGCCGCAGGCTTTGCCCAGGTCTGCCATACTGGCCACCCAGGCACAGGAAACTTGATGCGCAATACATTTGGCCTCAATGGGGCCTGTAATCGCCGGGTCTGCATTTCGGGCCAAGAAAACCACCAAGGCGGCGTCTTTTTCCAGCGCTTTGCGGATCTGCTTCGCGCCGACGAGCACCTTGTGTTTTGCCAGAATGGCCAAATTGCCGCATTCCGGGATCATACCATCTGTTTTAGTGTCCATACAGGAACTTATTATACGCATTTTTTCGGAAATGTCAACAAAAAAGTTTAAAAAATTTCTACATATTGGCGATTGTTTTGTGTTTTTCCCAGATGTCCGGTTGCTTTTTCCCTGTGGACACCCGTATAAAACAAGGGAGAGCCCTGCGGCTCTCCCCTATCGGTTAACAGAACGATTTTTCAAATTCTGCAGTGTCCACCACCTGGTTTTGATGTCTGGCCCATTCGGAAGCAAAAACCAGCAGATGGTTGCGGCAGGAAATGCCGATCTCACTGACCTGGTCAGCGGTTTTTGCACCGGTCAGGTAATCATAAAGAGCAGTAATGATGCCATCGTCGCCGCCACCGTGACCGCTGACGGATCCGGTACGAGTATGGACGATTTCAAACTGGCGGGTATCAAAATGGAAGATCTTGATCTCATCCGCCTCAAAGTCCAGGAACATCTCGCCCTTCGTGCC
Source organism: Faecousia sp. (assembly GCA_045124575.1). Lineage (GTDB taxonomy): Bacteria > Bacillota > Clostridia > Oscillospirales > Oscillospiraceae > Faecousia. Next base: position 1,300 of record JBGVMD010000075.1, on the reverse strand, counting down.
CATGAGATTGCTTTTGCGCCCGCCTTTATTAAAGGCGCTCATGGTAAAGGACACGGTACCGCCCTTCGCAAATTCCAGATTCACCACCTGGTGGTCCACCACATCATTGTCACAGCGGAAGACACATTTACCATACTGGGTGGTCTGCAGCGCCTGCAGCACATCTTCATCCGTGGGCGCCACCAGCCCGGTAGCCGCGCCCCGGAACCAAAGATTGTTTTTATCCTCCATATACAGCTTCACTGCGTTATAATAGCAGGTTTCGCCATGGGGGCAGCCGTCGATGCACCGCTGAGGCGCTCCGGCAGGGGCGTTTTCTTCCCGGAAATAACGCCGCGAGCCGAAGGATTGGACATGACGGCACTCGTCGCCCATCAGCCATTGCAAAAGGTCCACATCGTGGCAGGATTTGGCCAGCAGCATGGGAGCACTTTCTTCCTCATTGCCCCAGTGACCACGAACGAAGCTATGGCTTTGGTGGAGATTGCCCACGCCCTCGGTGTGGGTGATGTTCATCACATCACCAATGACGCCTTCGGTCAACAGGCTCTTTACCTTACTATAGAAAGAGGTATAACGAAGCACATGGCACACCATCACTTTGCGACCATGACGCTTCGCCTGCTGCCAAATATCCATACACTCCTGCGCAGTGGGTGCCACCGGCTTTTCCAGCAGCAAATCATAGCCCAGTTCCAAGGCCTTCATGGCAGGGGCATAATGCATTTTGTCCTGGGTGGCGATAATCGCCACATCCGCAAAACAGGGGCGCTCCAGTAACTGCTCCCAGGAACAGACACAGTTTTCTGCAGGGATATCATGTTTCTGCCGGATGTATTCCCGGTTTGCTTCTACCGGCTCGGCAACGCCTACCACCCGGAACTGCTCCGGCATGGTGGCCATCACATTGGTATAAGTCTGGCCCCGCTGACCGGCGCCAAGAAGAATTACTTTCAGTTGCTTCATATTATTTCTCCTGTTTTCGGTATTGAAAAAGGGAATCCTGTTGCCCCACATGTTCTCCTTTGACGGGTTTTCTGTTTTATTTTAGCACCCTGGGGAATGATTGTCCAGTATGACAGCGGGATTTAGAGAAATAAAAACCGCCTGTCAAATGACAGGCGGTTTTGAGCATAAGTCAAGAGGGATGTTTAATTAATAGAACTTTCTCTTGTTCTTACGGGCAGCTTCAGACTTCTGCTTACGCTTCAGGCTGGGGCTGACGTAATGCTCGCGCTTCTTAACTTCAGCGATAACGCCCTCCTTGGCGCAGCTACGCTTAAAGCGACGCAGTGCGGAC
>JBGVMD010000074.1:0-7685 GCA_045124575.1 Faecousia sp. | reverse complement strand
CGGGCTGGTGCAAAAACAGTGTCATTGCGAGGAGGCGTAGCCGACGTGGCAATCCCCCGGTCGAAAAGGACAACAAAACGATGCTCTCGGGGCAGGTTTTCCCTCGTTACCGGGGGATCCCCACACCATCCTGCGGGATGGGTCGGGATGACACCGTTTATTTTGTGGCTGTTCCAACAGCCCGACAAACTGAAATTTGTACAGGAAAAAGCCACGGTTTCCCGTGGCTTTTGATTATTCTTCTGTTCGGATCTCGCCGATATTTTTGCCCAGATCATAATAGAAGATCTGATCCCGGGCGGGAGCAAAATCCCCCACCAAACCCGGCTGCACATACACCGCATAGTTCAAAAATGCCACCGGACACAGCACGGCGTCTTCCATCACCGCTTGGTGCAGCGCCGTGTAATTGCCCCCGTCTGCCAAAGTATCCTGGCAGAGGGCATAAATGCCCGCATCGCTCATGCCGCCGTAGTTCAGTGTTCCCTTGCTGTCAAAAAACGCCGACAGATCCATATTGGGCGGCAGCATGGTCTGGCCCAAATGCAGATCATAATTGCCATTTTTCAGCGCCTTGGTATAATCCTCGCCGCTGACTGCCCGTACCGTCACCTTCAGTGAGCAGCTTTCCAGCATTTCTGCCACAGCCTGGGCTGCCTTGATGCGCCGTCCATCCGCTTTGTTCACCAGCAAAACAATGCTTTTTTCCTCCAGTTCCTCCGCTTTCAGGGCGGCACGGAACAGTTCTGGATCAAAGCCGTATGTTTTCGCCAGGGCGTCGTTATAGTAAGGAGAGACCGGAGATGCCGGCAGCGTGGCCGCCTGAGCGAAGGTACGATAATAGTCCCGCACCAGGGCAGCCCGGTCAATGGCGTGGGTCAGCGCCTGGCGCACCGCTTCATTACCGAACACATTGCTCTTGGCCCGGCAGCCCAAATACAGGAAAATACCGCTTTCGCAATCCCACAATTGGTGATTGCTGCGGAAATCCACATAGCTGTCGGAAGCAGGATTGGCGCAGACTACGCCCACGCCGCCCAGTTCAAATTTGTCCCGAATGTCTTTGGCCGAGTGGGCCGCTACCAGGGGGATTCGCTCTGCGGTTACCGGAAGGTTTGCCTTGCACCACCAATCCTGTCGCAGCCGCAGAAAACGGCCGGTCACACCGTGCTCCAACGCATAAGGGCCAGTGCCGATGGGAAAATCCGCATCCACCTGCGATGCCTTCAAAATCGGCATATCCAGCAGCAGCGGCAGATTTTCATAGGGAGTGGATAGTTCCACCCGGACGCCTCCATCCTCGGTAACAACGATGGTCTGCACATTGGAAAGCCGGCCACCATACACCGCCCCCTTGCGGGCGGCCTCCAAACTGGCTGCCACATCCCCGGCGGTCAGTATGGCGCCGTCGGAAAATTCCGCTTTTTCCGGATAAAAAATATAGGTCTTTCGATCCTGAGAGACCCAAAAATTGCGGCAGAGCATGGGCTGGACCTGATACGCCTTGTCCACTTTAAAAAGGCCCTGATAAACGAGGGAAAACACCGTCCGATTGGTAAAATCGGCGCAGGTATAGGGATTCAGCGTCTTGCCCGGATGATAGGCCAGCGACAGGCGCTGCTCCTCCTGATCCGGTGTTGCGGTAGGCTGGGTAGCACCCTGATCCCCCAGGCCGTTGCCGGTGGGGACGTAGGGATCCTGCACGCCGCAGCCGCACACCAGCCCCACGACCAGCATGACCGCCACAAAAGAAATAATGGTTTTTTTCACCGCGGCCCTCCTTGACACACGATCAGCGCCCCCTGGCTGCCCCGTTTTCCCCCGGTATACCGGTGGGACCAGTACTTTTCCGGGTTGCATAAGGTGCAATCGGAGCTGATTTCAATATGAGCCACTCCTACCCGGCGCAAGGACAGGGCATTGATGGCTTTTAGGTTTACATAAAACTTCTCTCCGCTGGCACGTACATATTCTTCCGCCGTCGGACCAAAGGTTTCCACCATGGCTTTCGGCACATCCCCGTCGGTTTGGAAGCAGCAAGGGCCGATATTCGGGCCGATGGCCGCCCGGATGTCTTCCGCTCGGCAGCCAAATTCCGCCACCATTTTCTGCACCGCCTTGCCGGCAATGTCCTGGGCTGTGCCCCGCCAGCCAGCGTGAACCGCCCCCACCGCCCCGGTGACCGGGTCATGGAGCAAAATGGGGGTACAATCGGCGGTGAATACCACCAGGGTCACACCGGGGGTGTTGGTGATGAGTCCATCGCATTCCGGGTAGAGATGATGGTCAAGGCCGCGGTAGTCCTTCTCTGTGACCACCCGCACCACATCCCCATGCACCTGATGGGCAAGTACCAACTTTTCCGGGTCAAAACCAATGTTTTTCGACAGTCTGGCATAGTTTTCCGCCACATTTTCAAGCGTATCGCCCCGATGGAGGGTCAGATTCAGCGATGCCAAATGCCCCGTGCTGACGCCGCCTAAACGGGTGGTAAAGGCATGGGGCGCAGCAATACCATCCGCCACCAAATATTCCATTGTGCCGTTTTTGATGGTGTGAATGGGCATACTTTGCTCCTCTGTAGCTTGTCAGCTAAATGCTTTTTTCCGTCTTTCTCGCTTTTGTGGCGAGGCGCACGGGAGGGGTACATAGGGGAGGGTGTATTTGGCGCGCGGGAGCGCGACACTAACGCCTCCCCTATGACGACTTCTTTGGTTACTTTCTTGTTCGGACACAAGAAAGTAACATGACTCTATTACCCGTTCATTTTATCCTTCTGCATGCAGCACTTCTTATACTTCTGACCGCTGCCGCAGGGGCAGGGATCGTTGGGGCCGATCTTCTGCTGCTTTTTCACCGGCTGCTTCTTCACCACAGCGTTGACCGCGGCGCCGGTACCAGTTTCCTTGGCCACTCTCTCCCGCTTCACATCCTGGCTGGGGGCCAGCTTAACGAGGAACAGACGGCGCACCGTTTCTTCCCGGATGGCGGTGATCATGGCCTGGAACATTTCGTAGCCTTCGTTCTTATACTCCACCACAGGGTCGTGCTGGGCATAAGCCCGCAGACCGATGCCCTGCTTCAGATCGTCCATGGCGTCGATGTTGTCCATCCAGTATTCGTCAACCACACGAAGCATAATAACCCGCTCCACTTCCCGCATGACCTGGGGCGTATAGCCGGCTTCCTTCCGTTCGTAGGTCTGCATCGCCAGGTCATACAGCCGATCCACATCCGGCTCCGCCCCCACGCTGCCGATGGGATAATAAAGGCCCTCGTAGCTCTTCAGTTCGTCAAGATCGGCGGTATCCAGCACAGCACGGAGGTTTTTCAGAATCGTAGAGCGCAGATCCTCGCCGTCCAGCACCTTCTGGCGCTGCTGATAAATGACTTCACGCTGGGTGTTCATCACGTTATCGTACTCCAGCACATTCTTACGAGAGCGGAAGTGGACGGATTCCACATTTCTTTGGGCACTTTCCACGGCGTTGCTGAGGATCTTAGCATCGATGGGGGTATCCTCCTCCAGGCCCAGGGTATCCATCATATCCTTAATGCGCTCCATGCGGCCGCCGCCGAACAGACGCATCAGATCGTCCTCCAGACTCAGGTAGAAGCGGCTCTCGCCGGGGTCACCCTGACGGCCGGCACGGCCACGGAGCTGATTGTCGATACGACGGGACTCATGGCGCTCGGTGCCGATGATGAACAGGCCGCCGGCGTCTTTGACCTGCTGGGCTTCCTGGGCGATTTCTGCCTTAAAGCCGGAGATCAGTTCCTCGTATTTGCGGCGGATGTCCAAAATTTCCGGATCGGAGGTTTCGGAATAGGCATTGGCTTCTGCCAGTAATTTGTCCTCATAGCCCTGCTTGCGCAGCTGCTGCATGGCCAAAAATTCCGCATTGCCGCCCAGCATAATATCCGTACCACGGCCGGCCATGTTGGTGGCGATGGTGACGGCGCCCAGCTTGCCGGCCTGGGCGATGATCTGAGCCTCCTGCTCGTGATACTTGGCGTTGAGCACATGGTGGGGCACGCCCGCCTTTTTCAGCAGCTTGGAGAGAATTTCGCTGCGCTCGATGGAAATGGTACCAACCAGTACCGGCTGGCCCTTGGCATGGCAAACCTGCACCTGGTCGATAATGGCCCGGAACTTGCCGGCCTCGTTTTTATACACCACGTCGGAATGATCCTGACGAGCCACAGGACGGTTGGTGGGAATCTCCACCACGTCCAGCTGATAGATGGTGCCAAACTCCTCTTCTTCTGTCAGAGCGGTACCGGTCATGCCGGAGAGCTTGCTGTACAGGCGGAAGAAATTCTGGAAGGTGATGGTAGCCAGAGTCTTGCTTTCGCTGGCCACGGCCACGCCTTCCTTGGCTTCGATGGCCTGATGCAGGCCCTCATTGTAGCGGCGGCCATACATCAGTCGGCCGGTAAACTCGTCGACGATGATGATCTCGCCGTCTTTGACCACATAGTCGATGTCCTTTTTCATCAGGCCCCGGGCCTTCATGGCCTGGTTGATGTGGTGGGTCAGCGTAGAGTTTTCCCCGTCACCCAGGTTCTCCACACCGAAATATTTTTCCGCCTTGTTAACGCCGCTGGCGGTCAGGGACACGGTGTGGGCCTTTTCGTCCACATAGTAATCACAATCCAGCTCATCATAGCTTTCCTTGTCCTCGGTCTTGGCAAAGACCCGCTTGCGCAGGGTGGACACGAAATAGTCCGCCATCTCATACAGCTTGGAGCTTTCCTCACCCTTGCCGGAGATAATGAGGGGCGTACGGGCCTCATCAATGAGGATGGAGTCCACCTCGTCCACGATGGCAAAATTGTGGCCCCGCTGCACCAGTTCCTGCTTGTAGATGGCCATATTATCTCGCAGATAGTCAAAGCCCAGCTCATTATTGGTACAATAAGTGATATCAGCGGCGTAGGCTGTCCGGCGCTCATCGGAGCTCATACCGGGGATCACCAGACCCACCGTCAGACCCATGTAGCGATGGACCTTACCCATCCACTCGGAGTCACGCTTGGCAAGATAATCGTTGACCGTGACCACATGGACGCCCAAACCCGTCAGGGCGTTGAGATAACAGGGCAAAATGGCCACCAAGGTCTTGCCTTCACCGGTCTTCATTTCAGCAATACGGCCCTGATGCAGCACAATGCCGCCGATGAGCTGTACAGGATAGGGCTTCATGCCCAGCACACGCCAAGCTGCCTCCCGGATGGCGGCAAAAGCCTCCACCAAAATATCGTCTAAAGTCTCGCCCTTGGCCAGACGCTCTTTGAACAGGGCGGTTTTGCCCTTCAGCTCTTCTTCGGAAAGGGCGGCGTACTCCCCTTCCAGTGCCAAAATTTTATCCACCAGGGGGCGGATCTTTTTGATCTCCCGCTGAGAGTGGGTTCCAAAGATTTTTGTCAGCAGTCCCATAAACATTCTCCTTCGTAAAAATTGCCATAGCAACGCATTTTATTCATTATACCATACAAATGTAAAAAATCCACAGGATTTTGTAAACATTCCTCCAGGCCGCGATAAATTTCAGTTTATCGAGCAGATGGAGCAGTCACAAAATAAACGGTGTCATCCCGAACCATCCCGCAGGATGGTGTGGGGATCCCCCGGTAACGAGGGAAAACCTACCCCGAGCGCATCGTTTTGTTGTCCTTTTCGACCGGGGGATTGCCACGTCGGCTACGCCTCCTCGCAATGACACAGTTTGGCACCAGCCCGCCAAATTCCAATTTTACAAACAAGGGGAGGGTTTCCCCTCCCCTGCTGCTGTTTACTCCTTCACGCCTTCGACGATGCCGTTGGCCAGACCCACCATGCCCTGCATCTGGGAGGGGATGATGATCTTAGTTGCCTGACCGTTGGCCACCTTCTCCATGGCCTCGATGCTCTTCAGCTTCAGCACAGCGTCGTTGGGGGCCTTGTCGTTCAGCATGGCCAGGGAGTCGGCCAGTGCCTGCTGCACCGCACGGATGGCTTCGGCTTCGCCTTCTGCCTTCAAAATAGCGGACTGGCGCTCAGCCTCGGCCTTCAAAATGGCGGCTTCCTTCTCAGCGGAAGCACGCAGGATCGCGGATTCCTTCTCACCTTCGGCGATGAGGATGGCAGACTTTTTGGAGCCTTCTGCCTGCAGGATGGCCTGACGGCGGTCACGCTCGGCCTTCATCTGCTTTTCCATAGAGTTCTGAATGTCAGCGGGAGGCAGGATGTTCTTCAGCTCCACACGGTTGACCTTGATGCCCCAGGGGTCGGTGACCTCATCCAGAATGGCACGCATTTTGGTATTGATGACATCGCGGGAAGTCAGAGTCTCATCCAGCTCCAGATCGCCGATGATGTTACGCAGGGTGGTGGCGGTGAGGGTCTCCATAGCCATCATGGGATGCTCCACGCCGTAGGTGTACAGCTTGGGGTCGGTGATCTGGAAATAGACCACGGTGTCGATCTGCATGGTAACATTATCCTTGGTAATGACGGGCTGGGGGGGATAGTCCAGCACCTGCTCCTTCAGGGAGACACGGCGGGAGATTCGGTCAATAAAGGGCACTTTGAAATGGATGCCCACGCCCTGGACGGCCTGGAATGCACCCAGACGCTCAATGACGTAAGCTCTGGACTGCTGCACCACGAACACATTGGAAATGACCAGAATGAACAGGATTGCGATAATAGGTAATACGATCCACCACATAAAATATACCTCCTATAAAATAAAATGATTGTTATTCTTCGACGACTGCTACGAAGGCCTTCACGCCCTCGATGCGCTCCACCTGCACCAGAGTGCCCTTGGGAATCTGCTGGCCGGAAGCGGAGCGGGCAGACCAGTACATGCCGCCCAATTTCACCTGACCGGTGGCATCAATATTGTCGATGTCCTCGGTGACATGACCCTGCTGGCCCATCACGGCATCCACATTGGTTTTCGCCAATTTTGGATTCAGCATTTTGCGGGTAAAGGGCCACAGCGCTGCCAGCAGCGTGGCAGATACCACCAAAAACAGCACGATCTGCAGCCAGATTTCAGCATGCAGGGCGGCGGCGATCATGGCCACCAGGCTACCTGCGGCAAACCAGATGGACACCAGATGCAGCGGACACGCCGCTTCCACCACCAGGAATGCCAACATGATGCCGAACCATATTATTATTTCCCAATTCACATTGCATCCTCCTCTTTTCTTGGGTTTGTGCCTTTATTTTAACAGAAAGACAGGTGTCCGTCAATTCGCACATTGAATAAATCTGATGGTTTTGAAGCCTTTTGATTGCGTTATATGGTTACGTAACCACTTAATATATTCCGTAAATTGTTTTCAAATATTCCGTAATTGTTTCGTTTTCCCGGATTTTATGCCCAACTTTGCCACTTTTGTGCATATTTACAGCATAAAACAACGTCAAACCAAAACTTTTTCCAAACAAATTGCAGTTTATCGGGCAAGCGCAAAAAGTGTGTCATTGCGAGGAGGCGTAGCCGACGGGGCAATCCCCCGGTCGAAAAGGACAACAAAACGATGCTCTCGGGGCAGGTTTTCCCTCGTTACCGGGGGATTGCCACACCATCCTGCGGGATGGTTCGCAATGACACCCTCCTTAGAGATCGGCATCAGCCCGATAAACTAACATTGGAACGACAACGGGCGGGGTCTCCCCCGCCCGT
>JBGVMD010000073.1:0-25237 GCA_045124575.1 Faecousia sp. | reverse complement strand
ATCGAGCGCGGCCAGGTTCTGTGCAAGCCCGGTTCCATCAAGCCTCTGACCAAGTTCGCTGGCCAGGTTTACGTCCTGTCCAAGGAAGAAGGCGGCCGTCATACTCCCTTCTTCAACAACTACCGTCCTCAGTTCTACTTCCGTACTACCGACGTGACCGGCATCATCACCCTGCCCGAGGGCACTGAGATGTGCATGCCCGGCGATAACGTCGTTATGAACGTTGAGCTGATCACCCCCATCGCTATCGAGAAGGGCCTGCGTTTCGCTATCCGTGAAGGCGGCCGTACCGTCGGTTCCGGTGTTGTCACCGAGATCTACGAGTAATCTCTTAGCCTAAATGGTAACAGAATTCCCCGAGCTTCGGCTCGGGGAATTTTTTGTATGTTGGGATAGGGAAGTGGAACTGGATATGGATGGATATTAACGAAAACTTCACGACTTTGACCTTGCGAAAAGCATATTTATACAATATAATTGAAGTAGTTTACAGTAAGGTTTGGTGATGTTTTTTGAAGGAACTTTGGTCAAAAATCAAAGAGGCCTTGGTTTCTGCCCTTCCGGTTACTGCCATTGTCTACATTTTGGCACTGACACCTTTGGTAAATCTTTCCGCTGTGGAGCTGATTACCTTCACTGTGGGTGCCGTCATGCTGATTTTGGGCATTGGCCTGTTTAACTTGGGTGCGGACTTGGCCATGACGCCCATGGGTGTGCATATGGGCTCCGGCTTGTCGAAACAGAAAAAGTTGGGCCTTTTGCTGGCGGTTTGTTTTGTGATGGGTATGCTGATCACTGTGGCAGAGCCGGATCTGCAGGTGCTGGCCAAGCAGGTCAGTGCTGTGATGAACGGAACAGTGCTTATCTATTGTGTCGGCATTGGTGTGGGCGCTTTTCTGGTGCTCTCTGTTATGAAGATCGTGTTTAAGAAGAGCCTTTCTCAGATTCTGATGCTCTTCTATATGCTGCTGTTTGCCCTGGCGCTGATGCTTGTGGTCAGCGGCAATGCAAGTCTTTTGCCCCTGGCTTTCGACTCCGGTGGCGTTACCACTGGCCCCATCACCGTTCCTTTTATTATGGCACTGGGCGTTGGTATCGCCGGCGTGCTGGGTGACCGCCGCAGCAAGGAAAATAGCTTCGGTCTGGTGGCCCTGTGCTCCGTGGGCCCCATTTTGGCTGTGCTGGTGCTGGGCATTTTCTCTAACTCTGATATGCACTATCAAGTGCCGGATTATACCGTTAGCAATAACATTATGGGGGCATTCCTCCATACCGCCGGCCACACCGCCAAGGAAGTGGCCATTGCGCTGGGTATGATCGTGGCTTGCTTCATTGTTTGTCAGATCGCTTTCCTGAAGCTGCCCAAGCGTCGCTTGCTCCGTATTGCAGTGGGTGTGGTATTTACATATGTGGGCCTGGTGATCTTCCTCACCGGTGTCAATGTGGGCTTCATGCCCGTAGGCTATAAGTTGGGAACGGCTTTGGCACAGCTGCCGGATACGTTGCTTGTATTGTTCGGTATCGTGATTGGTGTGCTGGTGGTGCTGGCTGAGCCGGCCATCCATGTGCTCAACGCCCAGGTTGAAAACATCACCGGTGGTTTGGTGAGCAAGAAGAGCATGATGCTGGGTCTGTGCATCGGCGTGGGCAGTGCCATTGGCCTGAGCATGATCCGCATTATCTTTGATTTCTCTTTGGTGTATTACATCATTCCCGGTTATTTTATTTCCTTGGCCTTGTCCCTGTTTGTGCCGCCTGTGTACACTGCCATTGCTTTTGACTCCGGTGGCGTTGCCAGCGGTCCCATGACCTCCGGCTTTATTCTTCCTCTGGCCACCGGTGCATGTGTGGCATTACAGGGAGAAGCTGCGGTCATGTCCGATGCTTTTGGCGTGGTGGCCTTGGTTGCCATGGCCCCGCTGATCACCATTCAGCTGCTGGGCTTCCGCGGTGTTATGGCTGAGCGCATCAACGAGCGCAAGGCGATGAAGCGGATTCTGGATGCTGACGATCAGCAGATCATCAACTTTATGTAAGGAGGAGCGCGTATGGCTAATACTGTCAATGATTCCGCAATCAAAAAACTGAAGCTTCTCTTTACCATCGTGGATAAGCCCAAGGGCGAGTTCTATATGGATGTGATCAGCCAGTTCGATGTCAATTATCAGATGGTGCTGGGCGGCTTGGGTACCGCCCGCAGCGAACTGGTGGAACTGCTGGGCCTGGAACCCCAGAAGGCGGTGGTCATCAGCGTAATCCGGGAGGATCTGGCAGAAACCGTGATGCAGTGTCTGGAGGATAAATTTTCCACCATCCGCGGCGGCAAAGGTGTGGCCTTCGCCATTCCGTTAAGCAGCGTGATCGGTGTGAATGCATATCGCTTCCTCAGCGATAACCGGATAGGAAGGGAAGGATAATATGAAAACCAATGAGCATGAAGTGATTTTTGCCATCGTCAACTCCGGCTATGCCGAGGATGTGATGGAAGTGGCCCGGGAAAAGGGCGTCCGCGGCGGCACCATTTTGAATGCCCGTGGCGTGGTGAAAGAGGATGCAGCCGCATTCTTTGGCATCACCCTGCATGCCGACAAGGAAATTCTGATGATGGTGGTGGACAAAGCCATTCGTGACCAAGTCCTCAACGCCATCTATACGGAGATGGACATGGCCAAAAAGGCCAAGGGTATTGCCTTCTCCCTGCCGGTCAGTGATGTTGCCGGCCTTGCCCAGAAGGTGGATATGCCCCCCCTGGAACTGGACGAATAAAGAAAAAAGCACCGCTCAAACGAGCGGTGCTTTTTATGTTGCGACATGGGTCTATAAGCCGGGTTCTGTCTTGACAGCCATCTATCTAGGCCTGAAATCGCTCTCAGGCTCAAGCCGCCTCCTCGGAGCGGTCGGGCAAACCATATACTCCTCCACGGCGTTGCTTCGGGATAGAGTTTACATCGTAAAACCTATGTTACCATAGGCCGGGTGGGTTATCAGCCCACCTTTTCACCTTTCCTTTCGGAAAACCGAAAGTAGTATATCTCTGTTGCACTTGTCCTGGGGTCACCCCCGGCAGGCGTTACCTGTTATCCTTGCCCTGTGAAGCCCGGACTTTCCTCATCCGGGGCCTTTCGGCCTCCGTCCGCGGCTGTCCGACCCAGTCGCGTGGATATTGTAACGCAAATTCGGCCAATTGTCAAATCTCCTTGCAAATTCTTTTTAGAATGTATATACTATAAATATGAGAGAACGATAGACTGTTGTTTATCTGATGAGCGGTACAGCCGCCAAAGGCCCCCTTGTGCAAAGGGGGCTGGCGAAAATCTTAGATTTTCGACTGGGGGATTGTCGTTTTTTACAATCCCTCCGGCCAAAATCGTAGATTTTGCCACCTCCCTTTACACAAGGGAGGCTCGCGCTGCGCGCTCCATTTGCTACGGTAAACAACAATTTATCGCACGAACAGGAAATGAGGAAGCCTTATGATTTCAGCTTTTGAACAATATTTTTCCGCGCTGAAAGGGAAGCGGGTGGCCGTTTTGGGCCTGGGTGTCAGCAATCGCCCGCTGGTGCGTCTGCTGCTGGAGTATGGTGTCATCGTCGACGGCGGCGACCGTACACCCCGGGAAAAACTGGATGCTGAAGTGCTGGAGTTGGAGAAAAAGGGCTGCAAGCTGCACTTGGGCGAAACTTTTTATCAGGATATGACCGCTGATGTGGCTTTCCGCACCCCCGGTATGCACCCGGAAAACCTTGCCGTACGTCATATGCGGGACGCTGGCGCAACCATCACCAGTGAAATGGCGGCCTTCTTTGAAGTTTGTCCTTGCCCCATCATCGCCATCACCGGCTCTGACGGCAAGACCACCACAACTACCCTCATTTCCGAAATACTGAAAGCTTCCGGCAAAACCGTTTGGCTGGGCGGCAATATCGGCACGCCGCTGCTGCCCCTGACGCCCAAGATGAAGGCGGAGGATGTGGCGGTGGTGGAGCTTAGCTCCTTCCAGCTAATGGACATGACCCGTAGCCCCCACCGGGCGGTGGTCACCAACCTGGCCCCCAACCATCTGGATGTCCATAAGGATATGGACGAGTATGTGGCCGCGAAAAAGAATATTTTCCGCCATCAGACCGGGGAAAATCTCTTGATTCTCAACGCTGACAATGCCATCACTGCCGATTTTTGGGGCAACGGCATTACCCATTTCTTCTCCCGCCAGGGAAAGGTATCCCATATTTGTCTGAAGGATGGTATGATTTACCGGGGCGATGTCCCGGTGCTGGATATCCGGGATATTCTGCTGCCCGGTGTCCATAATATTGAAAACTATATGGCTGCCATCGGCGCGGTAGAGGGATTGGTGGAGGATGAACATATCCGCCAGGTGGCCAAGAATTTTGGCGGCGTGGAGCACCGTATTGAGCTGGTGCGAGTGAAAGATGGCGTGCGGTTTTATAACGATTCCATCGCCTCCTCTCCCAGTCGTACCATTGCCGGCCTGCGTAGCTTCCCGGAAAAAGTCATCCTCATTGCCGGAGGCTATGATAAGCACATTCCCTATGATGTACTGGGCCCGGAGATCTGCCAGCATGTGAAGAAACTCTTCCTCTGTGGCGCCACCGCACCCAAAATTCGTGCCGCCGTTGCAAGCTGCTCCGGTGACAAACCGGAAATGGTGGATTGTGGCTGCTTTGAGAATGCCGTCCGCACTGCCGCCGCTGCGGCAGGGGAGGGAGATGTGGTTTTGATGAGCCCCGCCTCCGCTTCCTTCGATGAATTTAAGAATTTCATGGTGCGGGGCGATTGCTTCAAGAAGATCGTGAAGGAGCTTTGATATGAACATTATAAAAGTGACCCGGCCTGCCCGGAAACTGCTGAAGCTGAAATATTGCGGCGCAGTGATTGTGGCGGCAGGCTCTGCCTCCCGCATGGGCGGCATCGACAAGGTGATGGCCCCCCTGGGAGGAGAACCCATGATCGTCCGTACGGTGCGTCGGTTCCAGCAGTGCGATGTCATCCGGGAGATTGTTGTGGTGACCCGGCCGGATTTAATGATGTCCGTTATGGATCTGTGCCATGGCTTTGACAAGGTCAAGGCAGTGGTGGTAGGGGGAAGCAGCCGGGAGGAATCTGTCCATATGGGTCTGAATACCCTGTCGAAAAGATGCAAACTGGTGGCAGTGCAGGACGGTGCCCGCCCCTTGGTCTCCTGGCAGCTGATTGACCGGGTGGTGCGTGCCGCCAACACGTATGGCGCTGCGGCTCCCGCTGTTCCGGTGAAAGACACTGTAAAGGTGATTGCCGGCGGCCTCGTGGATCATACCCCCGACCGCAGCACGCTCCGTGCGGTTCAAACGCCTCAGGTCTTTGACTTTGACCTGTTGCGGGGCGCCTTGGCAGAAGCCAAGCGAAAAAAATGGAATATCACAGACGATTGCTCTGCCGTGGAACGAATGGGCATGAAGGTGCGCCTCGTAGAAGGTGACGAGCGCAACATCAAGGTCACCACCCCTATGGATTTGAAAATCGCTGAACTGCTGCTGGAGGAAACCATATGAGAATTGGACACGGCTACGATGTACACCGCTTCGCTGAAAATCGGGCGCTGATCTTGGGCGGGGTGGACATTCCCTATGAACGGGGACTGCTGGGTCACAGCGACGCCGATGTACTGCTGCATGCGGTGATGGATGCTTTGTTGGGCGCAGCTGCCCTGCGGGACATTGGTTTTCACTTTCCGGATACGGATATGCGCTACAAGGGCGCCAGTTCTTTAGCACTTCTGGGTTGCGTCGCCCAAATGATTACTGAAAAGGGCTATTCTCTGGGCAATCTGGATGTGACCGTCATCGCCCAAGCTCCCAAACTGGCACCCCACATTCCTCAAATGCGCCAAAATATTGCTGCGCAACTGTCGGTTGACACCGGTCGGGTCAATATCAAGGCTACCACCGAGGAAGGGTTGGGGTTTACCGGCCGGAAAGAGGGCATTGCCTGCCATGCGGTCTGCCTGCTGGAGGAGCGCTGATGGGGACATCCCGTCTCAAAACTTGGGTCAGGCTGTTGTTTGCAGGCTACTGCATGATGATGCTGTGGCTGCTTCTGTTTGGGCGTTTGGATGACGAAGCCCAGCCTTGGCGATATAATCTTCAACCTTGGGATACCGTCAATCGCTACCTTTGGGTGCTACGCAACAGTACCGATCCCATCCAGCGCCGCTATGCCGCCGCCAATCTGGTGGGTAATGTGGGCTTATTTATCCCCTTGGGTGTGTTTTTGCCGCTGTTATTTACCAGGACACGCAAACTGCTTTCTTTTGTACTGCTGACTGTCGCGTCGATTCTGGCGCTGGAACTGATCCAGGCTGCAACCGGCCTGGGCACATTCGATGTGGATGATCTGATCTTGAACCTCACCGGCATAGGTTTCGGATTTTTGTTTTGGTGCGGTTTTGGAAAAACAAGAGAGTAACTGCGTCTATTTTTTCAATAATCTTCACAAAATAAACCTCCCGGGCATAGATTAGCCCGGGAGGTTTTGTCGTATGAACAGGGATTTTATCACATTTCGTTCCATCACCCCGGCCCAGCAGGCGCAGCGCATCTTACGCCGGGCTGGTTTGGATGCAGCCATCAGTCGTACGCCCCGGGCATTGGAGCAGCTAGGCTGTGGCTATTGCCTGCGGCTGCGTCCGACCCATACCCAGCAGGCGATCTTGCTGTTACAGCAGGCCGGCGTGCAGTTTCGCAAGGTTTATTCGGAGGAAAACGGACGTATGGAGGAGCGGCTGCTATGATCTATCTTGACAATGCGGCTACTTCCTTTCACAAACCAGCGGCGGTAAAACGGGCCATGCTGCATGCCATGGCGTGCTGCGCCAATCCTGGCAGGGGAGGGTATGAAACAGCCATGGCAGCGGTAGATACGGTGTTCCGCTGCCGAGAAATGGCAGGTAAACTGTTTCGCTGCAGTCCGGAGCAGGTGCTGTTTACTTCCAACTGCACCCATGGGCTAAATATGGCCATTTTCACCTTGGTGCGCCCCGGTTCCCGGGTGCTGATCTCCGGCTTTGAGCATAACGCCGTTACCCGTCCGCTTCATGCCCTCGGCGCGGAGGTTATCCCGGCAGGTCGTCGCCTTTTTGACTGGGAGGACACTCTGGAACAGTTTGAACGGGGATTACGATCCGGTGTGGATGCCGCTGTTTTTACCCATGTTTCCAATGTTTTTGGCTATATCCTGCCGGTAACCGAAATGGCGGCATTGTGCAGAAAATACCATGTGCCCTTTGCGGTGGATGCAGCCCAGTCCGCTGGGGCACTGCCAGTGGATTTTACCGCATGGGGTGCGGATTTTGTGGCCATGCCCGGGCATAAGGGTTTGCTGGGGCCTCAGGGAACCGGACTGCTGTTATGCGCCAGGCTGCCCAAGCCCTTGATGTATGGCGGAACGGGCAGCCAGTCTATCCTGCAGGAAATGCCGGATTTTCTTCCGGATGGGGGCGAAGCGGGAACGCTGAATGTACCCGGTATCGCCGGACTCCATGCAGGAATGCATTATGTAGACCAAGTCGGATCTCAAACCATTGCAGCTCGGGAATACAGGCAGACGATTCGATGCGTTGCAGGACTAAAAAAGTTGGGGTTTAAGGTGTTTTCCGGCCCTCATCAAGCCGGGGTGGTTTCCTTTGTTGCCCCTAAAGACTGTCAGGAGGCTGCGGATATTTTGGCCCGGCAGGGAATCGCGGTTCGCGCGGGACTGCACTGCGCCCCTCTGGCGCACCGTACCGCCGGCACTTTGGATACCGGCACTGTTCGCGTCAGCTTTGGTCATAACGCGGAAGAGCGGCAAACGGATCTTTTTCTGCAAAAAGCCAGGCTTCTAAACTGAGGCAAACAAAAATATTTTTTCATTTTCTATTGCCATCGGGTGCCAAATCCGCTATAATGAATGAAATAATAGGGTGCGTATCGGCTTCTCTATTTTTACTAAGACACAGAAGAAAAAGGCGGTGAGCGTAGTCCATGGATTTTTATGATACTCTGATTCATGAGTTGACGCATATGCGTTGGTCGGATTATCTTGACATCATCGTGGTTGCGTACCTAATTTACAGATTGCTGCTTCTGCTGCGCTCCGCCGGCTCTTTGAAAATCGTCCGGGCTGTGTTTGCTGTATTCGTTGTGCTTTGGCTGACGGATATTTTGGACATTTACACCCTCCACTTCCTGCTGGAGCAGGTGGTGTCGGTGGGTATTATCGCGCTGGTCATTCTGTTCCAGCCGGAATTGCGCCGCATCCTGGATCATGTGGGCAATGTGAAATTTAAGAAGATCTTCGGCGTGGAGAATAGTGCACACCAGGAGAATGAAGTGATCATTACCCAGACCGTTATGGCCTGCGAGCAGCTCAGCCGGGATCGTATGGGCGCTCTGATCGTATTCGCCCGGGACAATGACCTGGAAGAATATTGCAAGACCGGTACCGCCATCGATGCACAGGTATCCGAGCAACTGCTGCGCAATATTTTCTTTGTCAAGGCTGCGCTGCACGATGGCGCTGTGATCGTCCGCAATGGCCGTATTCACGCTGCGGGTTGTGTGCTGCCCCTATCTGAAAGCAAGCGTCTCAGCGCCGACCTGGGTACCCGTCACCGTGCAGGTGTGGGCATCAGCGAGGTGTCCGATGCTGTGGTTGTCATTGTTTCTGAAGAGACCGGCACCATTTCTGTTGCAGTGGGCGGCATGCTCAAGCGCCACCTGGCGCCGCAAATGCTGGAGCGCCTGCTGCGCACGGAACTGATGCCGGATGAAGCCGATCAGCCGGAGAACCTTGCTGTGAAACTGCGCCAGAAGCTGCTGAAAAACGGAAAGGGAGAGAGTAAGCGATGAAAAATAAAATTCTGACCCTGCTGCTTTCCCTTGCCATCTCCTTTGGCCTTTGGCTGTATGTGGTTACGGTCATCAGCCCCGAATCCGAAACCACCATTTACAATGTCCCTGTGGAACTGGTTCGTTCCGACTATCTGGATAGCCATGGGTTGATCATTGTTTCGCCCACCGAAGGGCTGAAGGTCAATTTGACTTTGGAAGGTAGCCGTTCGGATCTGAATAAGCTGAACAATTCCAATGTAACAGTGATTGCGGATTTGTCCCAGATCACCAAGTCCGGTGAACATCAGCTCAGCTGTAGTGTCTCCTACCAATCCGGTACGGCAGAGGTGTTGGCCCAGGATCCTGAAAGAATCACCATCGTTGTGGCGGATAGAGAAACCAAGATAGTTCCTGTGAAGCCGAAATTTGACGGTGCTGTCCCCAACGGCTATGAGGCAGACAGAGAGAACGTGGCAATGGATCATGCCACCGTAACGGTCACCGGTCCCAAGGAGACCGTGGATAAGATCACATCGGCAATGATTACCATTGACTTGACCGGCAAAATGAGTACCTTTGCCCATGATTATCCCTTAACCCTCTGCGGTGCCGACAATCAGCCCATTGCTGACGACAGCTTTGTGACGGTCAATCTGGATGAAATTCGTGCGGTGGTACAGGTGTATCAAATGAAGCGAGTGCCGGTGCAGACTTCTGAGGATTACACCGGCAGTGGCCTGCAGGAAAACACTGCCTCCGTCGACTTGCCAAGCAAAATCAGAGATCACGGGGTCACCTTGATCGGCAGCAGCGAGGCACTGGCCAAGGTGGAAGACCTGCTGCTGATTCCCATTGTTATGCGGGATTATAATGAAACTACAACCATCGTTTGGACACCGGAACTGCCGGATGGTGTCCATTGTAAGGAAACGATTGAAATCGAAATCGGCATACCGGAAATGGATGAACGGGTGTTTACTGTGGATGTGACCCAGTTTAAATCCATCAATGTACCCGATGGCATGACAGTTCAGGTTACCGAGCCCTTCGAAGTGACCATCCGTGGTCCGAAGGAAATTTTGGATCAGATCTCCGATGCAGATATTATCGGTACTGTGGATTGCAGTAATGTGACAGCTACCAGTGTCTATGCTCCGGTGGTGTACACGGTGGAAGGTTATGAGTATCTGTATATCCGTGGCGTTTGGGAGACTGTGTTCATTGAAGTGACCCACACCGAGAATTAATTGCGTTTGGAATGTTTCCTCCACAGGTGAAAAACCTGTCGAAATGAATAGAAAAGGGGAGAATTACCTTGATAAAGAGTATGACCGGCTACGGCCGTGCTGTGGAAACAGTCAATGGCCGTCAGTTTACGGTAGAACTGCGTTCTGTGAATAATCGCTATCTGGATTGCACGGTGAAAGCGCCCAGAATGCTGTCCTTTGGTGAAGAAGCGGTTAAGCAGGCGGTTAAAAACTCCATTTCCCGCGGCAAGGTGGATGTGTTTGTCACGTTGCATTCGGAAAATGGTCTGGATGCCACTGTCACCTTGAATACTGCCGTGGTGGAAGGCTATCTTGCTGCAATGAAGCAGATGGCGGAGAATTATCCTGTTACCAATGACATCAGCGTGTCCCTGCTGTCCAGAATGCCGGAGGTCTTCTCCGTGGAGAAGCCGGAGGTGGACGAGGAGCAGCTGCTGGCAGACTTGATGGGTGTCGTCGTGAAGGCTTTGGAGAGCTTTGATGCCATGCGCGTGGCGGAAGGTAAGGCGCTGGAAAACGACCTGCGTAGCCGTGGCGCTACCATTGAGGGACGGGTATCTCAGGTGGAAGCCGGCAATGCTCAGACTGTGGTGGATTATCGCCATCGCCTGGAGAACAAGCTCAGAGAGGTGCTTTCCTCTACCAATATCGACGAGAGCCGTATCCTTACCGAGGCTGCCATCTTTGCAGATAAGGTAGCCGTGGACGAAGAGACTGTCCGTCTGCGCAGCCATCTGCAGCAGATGTATGGCATGCTTTCTTCCGGTGGTGCCGTGGGTCGAAAACTGGACTTCCTGCTGCAGGAAATGAATCGTGAGGCCAACACCATTGGCTCCAAGTGCACCGATGTGCGCCTTGCCCGCATTGTGGTGGAGATCAAAGCGGAGCTGGAGAAGATCCGGGAACAGACCCAGAACATCGAGTAAGAGGTATTGCGATGAAACTCATTAACATCGGTTTTGGCAGTATGGTCTCAGCCGCCCGGGTGCTGGCTGTGGTGGCGCCGGATTCCGCACCCATCAAGCGTGTGATCCAGGATGCCCGGGACCGTGGTATGCTCATTGATGCCTCTTTTGGCCGTAAGACCAAGGCGGTGGTTCTGATGGACACGGACCATGTGATCCTGTCCGCTATCACGCCGGAAACGATCTCGGCCCGTTGGATGGACAAGCCGGAACCGGAAAACGAGGAGGGTGAAGTATGAGCAAAGGACATCTTTTTGTAATTTCCGGATCATCCGGTGTCGGTAAGGGCACCGTGATGAAGCGTGTCATGGAGCAGATGCCCGAGTTGCAGTTTTCTGTATCTGCCACCAGCCGTCCCCCCAGACCGGGCGAGACCAATGGTGTGGAGTATTTCTTTGTGTCGGAAGAAGCCTTCCGTCAGATGATCGAGCAGGGTGCTTTCGTGGAGTATGACTACCACATGGGCAATTACTACGGCACCCTGAAATCTGAGATCATCAACAAAACCAAAACCGGTAATATGCTTCTGGACATTGAGCCGGTGGGTGCCCTGCATGTGCAGGAGATTTTCCCGGATGCTACGCTGATCTATATTGCGCCTCCCTCTTTGGAAGCGTTGGAACAGCGCCTGCGTGGCCGCAATGATACCTCCGAGGAGCAGATGAAACTGCGCCGGGAGCGTGCCGTGTGGGAAAGCGCCCAGATGGAAAAATACGATTACGTTGTTGTCAATGACATTCTGGATGACTGCGTGCAGCAGGTGCTGCATATCATTCGGGAAATGATGGAAAAATAAATCTACTTATCATTTGGAGGAATTGAACTATGCTGTATCCCCCCGTAGCTGACCTGCTGAAGAATGTGGGCAGCCGTTATCTTTTGGTGAATGTGGTGGCTCAGAGAGCCCGCCAGCTGGCTGAGGAAGCTGAGCAGCTCCAGGAAAAACTGCCTGAGAAGCCCGTCACCCTGGCTGTTCGCGAGGTTGCTGCCGGCGAACTGACTGCCGGTCTGAAGGAAGAATATATGCGCTAATAAGTAGGAAGGAGGGGTTGCCATGATTGCAAAAATTGCTGTTGCCGCAGCGACTTTTGCCATTGACAAGCCCTATTCCTATCGTGTCCCCGAGGGACTCCATCTGCAGCCCGGCATCCGGGTGCAGGTGCCCTTTGGCCGGGGCAACCGGCGGACCGAGGGCGTCGTACTGGCCCTTGAGCCGGGTAGTGACGAAACATTAAAGACAATAGATTGCTCCCTGGATGAAGAGCCTGTACTGACGCAGCATATGCTGCGTCTTGCGGCGTTTATGAGGGAGCGATATTTCTGTACCCTGTTTGATGCCATTCGGGTCATGCTGCCGGCAGGCCTGTGGTTTAAAACCAAAAGTGTCATTTCCTTAACCCAGGACCGCTCCTGGCAGGAAAAGAGCATTCGCCAAGCGGATGCCATGCAGGTGCTCCGTCTGTTATCCGATTTGGGTGGTCAGGCGGAGGAAGAGGCATTGCGCCAGGCTGTGCCCGATGGGGAAAAATTGGAAGATGCCCTGTCCTACCTGCAAAGAAAAAAATGGATTTCTTCCCAAACAGACTTTCTGCATCGGCTCTCCGATAAGACGGAGCAGATCGCAACCCTGGCCTCCTCTGTGGAGGAAGCCATGGAATACGCCGCCCATCGGCCCCGCTCGGCTGCAATGCAGCGGGCGGTTTTGGAACTGCTGTGCAGTTTGGGTAGCGTGGCCGTGAAGGAACTATGCTATTTTACTGGTGCGAAACCTGCAACGATTCGCCGCCTGGCAGACTTGGGCTATGTATCCCTGTCTCAAAAGGAAGTGCTGCGCTGCCGGGAAATTCGCCCGGTGCAGGTGGACGGACCCTTGACACTGAACAAAGAGCAGCAGACCGCTTTTGATGGTCTGGTACGTCAAATGGAAGGGGAAACCCCGGGTTGCGCCCTTTTGTATGGCGTTACCGGCTCAGGAAAGACTTCTGTTTACCTGAAGCTCATCCGGCATACCCTGGACATGGGAAAATCTGCCCTCTTGATGGTGCCGGAAATCGCCCTGACACCCCAACTGCTGAGTTTGCTGGCGGGCCATTTCGGGCAAAATGTGGCGGTGCTGCACAGCAGTTTGCCACCCACGGAGCGCTATGACCAGTGGAAACGAATCCGCTCCGGCAAGGCAACTGTGATCGTCGGTACCCGCTCCGCAGTTTTTGCTCCCAGCGAGAACCTGGGGCTCATCATTCTCGATGAGGAGCAGGAGCACTCCTATCAATCAGAAAACAGCCCCCGGTACGCGGCCAAAGAAGTGGCCCTGTGGCGGGGTATCAAAGAACGGGCACTGGTGCTCCTCGGCTCCGCTACCCCCAGCGTGGAGACCATGTATCATGCCCGCCAGGGGCACTACAGCCTCTATACATTGAAGAATCGCTACAACGGAAAAGCCCTGCCCCCGGTGCGCCTAGTGGATATGCGTCAGGAACTGAAGGAGGGTAACGGCACCAGTTTCAGCCTAGATCTTCGGGAAGCCATTCTGGAAACCCGCCGGGCGGACAAGCAGACCATCTTGTTTCTCAACCGTCGCGGCAACAGCCGAGCCTTGGTATGCGTGGAATGCAGGCAGGCACCGGAGTGCCCCCGTTGCAGCGCAAGGCTGACCTATCACAGCGCCAACGGACGGCTGATGTGTCACTACTGTGGTTATTCCCAGCCCGCTCCCCGTCGCTGCAGCTGTGGCGGCGCCCTGAAGCCCATCGGTACCGGCACCCAAAAGGCCCAGCAGGAGCTTTTGGAACTGTTCCCGGAAATGGACATTGCCCGTATGGACGCCGATACCGTCACCGCCACCAATACCCACGAAGAGATCCTCCGTAAATTTCAGGAAAACCGCACCCCGGTGCTGCTCGGCACCCAAATGGTGGCCAAGGGTCTGAATTTGCCGGATGTGACGCTGGTTGGTGTGCTGGATGCGGACCTGAGTCTGTACGCTCAGTCCTACCGGGCTGCCGAGACGACTTTTAATATGCTTACCCAGGTGGTGGGTCGGGCCGGTCGTGGCGAGACGGCAGGACAGGCCATCGTCCAAACCTTAGTGCCGGATCACCCCGTGCTGAATTTGGCGGCACGGCAGGATTACGACAGCTTTTATGAACTGGAAATCCGCCTGCGCCAAGCTCTGGGGAATCCGCCCTTTGCGGACCTGGTGCAGATCACCTTTACCGGTCAGGAGGAGACGGCAGTTCTCCGGGCCGGTGTGCAATTTCGGGAGGCCCTCCAGGCCTGCCTGAAGCTGCCGGACTACAAAGAAGAACAATGCACCCTGTTTGGCCCTGCGCCTTGCCCGGTGCCGAAGATCAATTATCATTTCCGTTATCGGCTGACCCTGCGCTGCCGCCAAACAAAGAAGCTGCGGCAGCTGATTGCCCATTTGCTGCGGCAATTTGGAACCGACAAAGCCAACCGTGGCATTTCTGCATTTGCCGATGTGAACGGATACGACTAAAGGAGAGAAAGATATGGGACTGCGTAAAATTCTGACCACAAAAGACCCCTCTTTGCACAAGGTCTGCAAGCCGGTGACGGCTTTTGATGAAAAACTCCATAAGCTGCTGGATGATATGCGGGAAACGCTGATCGATTCCAATGGTGTTGGCCTGGCGGCCCCTCAGGTGGGCATTCTGCGCCGGATTTTCCTGGTGGATGTGGGTCTGGACGGAGAGCAGATCATCGAGTTCATCAATCCCGAAATTCTGGAGACTGATGGCGAGCAGGAGGGCGCAGAGGGTTGCCTCAGTGTGCCCGGTAAGTATGGTCTGGTGCGCCGCCCCTATTGGGTAAAAGTTCGCGCGCAGGATCGCTATGGCGACTGGTTTGAAGCTGAGGGCGAGGAGATCATCGGTCGCTGCTTCTGTCATGAAAACGACCACCTGGACGGCATCGTCTATACCGATGTGATGGAACGCTTCCTCACCGACGAGGAGCTCGAAGGCGAATAATATGTGTCATTGCGAACCAGTCCGCAGACTGGTGTGGCAATCCCATATTGCAAGGGTTCCCTCTAACCGGGGGATTCCCACGCCAGTGTGAGCACTGGCTCGGAATGACGTACTTTTGGAGGTTTTTTATGAGAATTGTATTTATGGGCACGCCGGATATTGCGGCCACCTGTCTGAAAAGAATATTGGATGATGGCTTCGATGTGGTGGGTGTTTATACCCAGCCGGATCGTCCCAAGGGTCGCGGCATGAAGATGATGTTTTCCCCCGTGAAAGAACTGGCCATCACCCGAAACATCCCTGTATTCCAACCGGAAAACTTCCGTGAGGATGCAGATGTGCAGACCCTGCGGGATTTGCAGCCCGATGTCTGCGCTGTGGTGGCCTATGGCCGGATCCTGCCTCAGCGGGTGCTGGATATTCCCACCTTGGGCTGTGTCAACATCCACGCCAGTCTGTTACCTCAGTATCGGGGCAGTGCGCCCTATCAGTGGGCAGTGCTGGACGGCCTGAAGGAAACCGGTGTCACTGCCCAGCATATGGCGCTGAAGATGGATGCCGGCGACATTATTGATGTGGCCAAAACCCCTATTGATGAAAATGAAACGGCCGGCGAACTGCTGGATCGCTTGGCTGTTCTGGGCGCTGACTTGCTCAGCCGCACCCTGCATCGTTTTGAGCAGGGTCGCCCCGAGGGCACGAGGCAAGATGAGAGCAAAGTGACCTTTGCCCCCATGCTGGACAAAACCATGTGCCCCATTGACTGGAGCAAAACTGCCCAGCAGGTTCACGACCATGTTCGTGGCCTGAATCCCTGGCCTTGCGCCACTGCTACCATCGGCGGCACTTTCTTTAAGATTCATTCTACTGTGCTTGTGGAAGGCAAGGGCCAGCCCGGTGAAATTTTGGGACTGACCAAAACCGGCCTGCGCATCGCCTGCAGCGAGGGTGCGGTGGAGATCCGTGTCCTGCAGGCAGAAGGCGGCAAGCGGATGGCAGCTCCCGATTACTTCCGGGGCCACCCCTTGGAGGCTTGATTATGGGCGCAAGAGAAACAGCCTTAAATGTGCTGATTGCCAGCCGCCAGGAAGACGGTTGGTCCAACGGCCTGCTAAAAAGCTATATCAGCCGTGATAAGCTGGACAAGCGGGATGCAGCCCTTGCTACCCGCCTGTGCTATGGTGTGCTGCAGAACCGCTATAAGCTGGATTTTTACTTGCAGCCGCTGCTAACGGGCAAGGTCAAAGATCTGCACCCGGCCATCCGGGATATTCTGCATTTGGGCCTTTACCAGCTTTATGAAATGGACAAAGTGCCCCAGTCCGCCGCCGTCAACGAGTCGGTGGATCTGGCGAAGAAATATTGCAAAAAGCAGCGCTTTGCACCGGGCCTTGTGAACGCTGTGTTGCGGAAAGCAGCACAGACCGAACCGACCCAGCCCACTGCTTGGCAGGAGAAATATTCCCACCCCCAGCCTCTCATCGACCTGCTGAAAGCCTATGTGGGTAAAGAGCG
Source organism: Faecousia sp. (assembly GCA_045124575.1). Classification (GTDB taxonomy): domain Bacteria; phylum Bacillota; class Clostridia; order Oscillospirales; family Oscillospiraceae; genus Faecousia. Next base: position 8,629 of record JBGVMD010000073.1, on the reverse strand, counting down.
CATCGAGCCCATGCTGAAAGCCAATAACGAAGTGCCGGATACGGTGGTGCAGGTCAACACCCTGAAGATCACCGCCGCCCAGCTTCTGCTCCGCCTGGAGCAGGAGGGCGTGTCCGCCCAGCCCCATCCCTGGCTTTCAAACTGCCTGGTGCTTTCCGGCACAGGCAATTTGGAGATGCTTCCTTCCTTCCGGGAGGGGCAGTTCTACGTGCAGGACGCTGCCGCCAAACTCAGCGTTCTTTGCGCCCAACTGCCCCACGACACCGATTGGAACATCCTGGACTGCTGCGCTGCTCCTGGCGGCAAGAGCTTTGCCGCGGCGCTCAGCATGCAGGGCAGGGGAGCGATCACCTCCTGCGATGTTTATGAGCATAAAACCAAGCTGATTGCCGCCGGTGCTTCTCGTCTGGGGCTGGACAACATTACGGTGCGCCATCTGGACGCCACCCAGTTTGTCCCGCAATGGGAAAACCAAATGGATGCCGTCATTTGCGATGTGCCCTGCTCCGGTTATGGCATCATCCGCAAAAAGCCGGACATCCGCTACAAGAACATAAAGGAAATGGAAAAACTGCCTGCTTTGCAGCAGCAGATCCTTTGGAATCAAGCTCGCTATGTCCGTCCCGGCGGTGTGCTGCTGTATTCTACTTGCACCTTGGTGCGGGCGGAAAACGAAGGCATGGTGGAAGCATTTTTGCAGCAGCACCCGGACTTTTATTTGGAGAAACTGACCTTACCCGACATTTTTCCCGTTGACGAAACTGGTATGCTGGCACTGGTGCCCGGCCAGTATGATACGGATGGCTTCTTTATTGCTAGACTGCGGAGGAAATCATGCACCTAAAATCCATGACGCTGCCGGAAATGACGGCCTGTTTGAAAGAAATGGGCCAGCCTGCTTTCCGGGCCAAACAAGTGTATAGTTGGCTGCACAAGGCAGTGGGCAGCTATGAGGAAATGACCAATGTCCCCCAGTCCCTGCGGGAAAAGCTGCAGCAGGCGCATCCTCTCTTTGCCCCCAAAGTGGTGCGCAAACAGGAATCCAAGCTGGATGGCACCATCAAGTACCTCTGGCAGCTGGCCGACGGCAACTGTGTGGAAACGGTGCTGATGCGCTACCGTTATGGCAACACCGTCTGTATCTCCACCGAGGTGGGCTGCCTTATGGGCTGTGCCTTCTGCGCCTCTACTCTGGGAGGCCTGGTGCGCCGTCTGGAGCCCCATGAGATGCTGGATCAGGTAATGTTCACCCAAGCAGATTCCGGCCTAACAGTGTCCCACATCGTGCTGATGGGCATTGGTGAACCGCTGGATAATTTTGACAATGTGATGCGCTTCTTGGAACTGGTCAACAGCGAAGAGGGTATGAACATCTCCATGCGCCACATTAGCCTTTCCACCTGCGGCCTTGTGCCGAAGATCGACCAGCTGGCGCAGAAAAAACTGCAGATCAGTCTGGCCATTTCGCTCCACGGCCCCAACAATGAAAAACGCAGCCGTGTGATGCCGGTGAACAAGGCTTATCCCATTGAGGAACTGCTGGATGCCTGCCGCCGTTACTACGATGTGACCGGCCGCCGCATCCATTTCGAGTACGCCATGATTGATGGCCTCAATGATACCGAGGCGGATGCCAGGGAATTGTTGCGCCGGCTCAAGGGCTTGGGTGCTCATGTGAATTTGATTCCGCTGAACCATGTGGAGGAAAGTCCCTTCAAGCCCAGCAGTAAAAAGGCTGTGGCTCGGTTCCAGCAGATTTTGGAGGATGGCGGCGTCACCGCCACTGTTCGCCGCACCTTGGGCGGCGATATTGATGCTTCCTGCGGTCAGCTCCGCAGAAAGCAGGCCAAGGAAAGCGCGATGAAGGATTGAAAGGGGATAGATCTGCTATGCATACTTGGGCTGTAACCGATCCGGGCTGTGTTCGCCCGCAGAATCAGGATGCCTTCCATATTGAACAGTTGGATGAAACCTGCACCCTCTGCGTGGTCTGTGACGGCATGGGCGGTGCCAAATCCGGCAATGTGGCCAGTTCCATGGCCGCGGAGGTCTTTGCCCAGGAAATCCGTGCGTCCTGGCGCCCCGGTATGACCCGGGAGGATACGGAAAATATGCTGCGCTGTGCTGTGAAGCTGGTAAACTTTGCGGTGTATGACCAGGCGGCCCAGTTTGTGGATTTCGCAGGCATGGGAACCACCCTGGTGGCGGCGCTGGTGGAAGGAAAGACCGCCATGGTGGTCAATGTGGGCGACAGCCGGGCCTACCACATCGGTTCCGAAGGTATTGCCGTTGTCACCCAGGACCATTCTATTGTCCAGATCATGGTAGATCGGGGTGAACTGACCCCGGAAGAGGCCAAGCTGTATCCCGGAAAGAATCTCATCACCCGTGCCATCGGCACCGATGCCACGGTGGCGTGTGACCTGTTCCGTTTGGAGCTGGAGCGGGAAGACCGCATCCTGCTCTGCACCGATGGCCTCAGCAATTTGCTGGACGAGCAGGAAATTTTGTTCGAGGTGGTCCATGATGAACAGCGGGATAACTGCTGCAAGCGCCTGTTGGACATTGCGCTCAATCGTGGTGCTCCGGACAATGTAACTTGCCTTTTGCTGCAGGTTTAAAGGAGTTTGATACATGGATAGGTATATTGGACGGATACTGGACGGCCGTTATGAGATTTTGGACATCATCGGCGCCGGCGGTATGGCCGTTGTATATAAAGCCCGCTGCCATCGGCTCAATCGTTTGGTGGCGATCAAAATATTAAAAGATGAAAATTTGGAGGATGAAGATTTCTGCCGTCGGTTCCAGGCGGAAAGTCAGGCGGTCGCCATGTTGAGCCATTCCAATATTGTGTCGGTTTACGATGTGTCCAACACAGAGGACCGGGATTATATTGTCATGGAGCTGATCGATGGCATCACCCTCAAACAATATATGGAAAAGAAGGTTCGTCTCAACTGGAGAGAGACGGTCCACTTTGCCATCAACATTGCCAAGGCTTTGGAGCACGCCCACAGCAGGGGACTGGTGCACCGGGATATCAAGCCCCACAATGTGATGGTTTTGAAGAATGGCTCTGTGAAGGTGGCCGATTTTGGCATCGCCCGCCTGATGGAGAACGAAAACACCATGACCAAGGAAGCCCTTGGTTCCGTGCACTACATATCCCCCGAGCAGGCCAAGGGTGGCCGAGTGGACAATCGTTCCGATCTGTATTCTCTGGGCGTGGTTATGTACGAAATGATCACCGGAAAGACCCCTTATGATGGGGACTCTCCCGTGGCCGTGGCTCTGGGGCACATCAATGGCGGCGCGGCCCACCCCTCTTCCATCTGCCCCAATATTCCCAAGGGACTGGAGCAGATCATTATGAAGGCTATGGCCCATGATCTGCCGGATCGCTATATCAATGCCACCGCCATGCTGCAGGATCTGGAAGCCTTCCGGGCGGATCCGACCATTACCTTTTCCAATATGCCGCTGAGCCCCGAAATGGAGCGTCGGTCTAACCTGCATGTGCACCAGCCGGAACAGACGCTGGATTTTCCCCAGGAAAAACCCCGGCAGCAGCGCCAGGAGGTCACATGGGGAACTCCGCGCAAGACAGTGGGGGCCGAGGAGAATGCCTACGATGAGGAAAATCTGGGCAAAGGAAAAACGGCGGTTATCGCGGTGCTGATTTGCTCGCTGGCGGCCATTGTGGCGATTGTCATTTTTATGATTCTGCTGACGCAGAATGATACCCATGCCACGCAACCCCCTATGGGAAATGCCCATATTTCCCAGCGCCAGACCCAATCTGAGACCCTAACAGTTTTAACTCAAAGCAAACTGCCAGCGACCACGGAACTGGCCGTCGAGACCAAAACCCCTACAGTCCATACAACCGCACCTCAAATTCCTCAGGCCCAGATGAAGCATTTGGTGGGCATGACGCGGCAGGAGGCGGAAGCGATTCTGACACAGCTGGGCTTTCAAAATGTCCAGTGGGTACAGCAGGACAGCCTGATGCCGGCTGATACGGTCATTGGTCAATCGATCGCACCCCAAACCATGGTGGATGTCAATGCTTCCCTTACTATTGTTTGCGCCGCCGGTGCGGTGAGCAAACAATGTACCTTCGATATGCCATTTCGCACAGAAAGTTATTATCTGACCATTTTGTTGGATGGCCGCCCGGTGGTTTCCGAGCAGCCGATGGAACCCTACCGTGCCACGGCCACCTTCGTGCTTACCGGTAAGGGTGTGCAAAACTGTCAGCTCTATGTGGATGGCGAACTATACTATACTGTCGTGGTGGATTTTGATGCCTATGCAGGAAACTGAAAGAAAAACCGGCCGCATTATTCGCTCTCTCAGCGGCTTTTATGATGTACAGACACCGGACGGAATCATTTCCTGCCGGGGCAGGGGACATCTGCGCCGTGGCGCGGAAACACCGCTGACCGGCGACGTGGTGGAGATCACCGTAGAACGAGGCAAGGGCATGGTAGAAAAGATCCTGCCCCGGAAGAATTGTTTTGTTCGGCCTGCGGTGGCCAATGTGGACGCACTGGTGGTATTTGCCGCCAATGTCAATCCTGTTACAGAACCCTTCCTCATCGACCGGGTGGCGGCCATCGCCGGCGATCAGGAGGTTCAGGTGGTCATCTGCGTCAATAAATGCGATTTAGACCCTGGCTTGGACTTGACGAAAATCTATCGCAACGCTGGCTTCACCGTGTTCCAGACCAGCGCCGAAACCGGCGAAGGTGTGGAGGACCTGCGTGTTTTCCTGCAGGGCAAGCTGGCAGCCTTCACCGGAAATTCCGGCGTGGGCAAAAGCAGTGTCTTGAATCGTCTGTGTCCCGAACTTGGTCTTGCCACCGGCGAGGTGTCGGAAAAACTGGGCCGTGGTCGCCATACCACCCGCCACGTAGAACTGTACAAACTGGATGAGGATACTTATGTGGCCGACACGCCTGGCTTCTCCTCCTTTGATACCGACCAGATGGAAGTGATCCTGAAGGAAAACCTGCAGTATGCTTTCCCGGACTTTGGGCCTCATATCGGCACATGCCAGTTCCGGGATTGCACTCACCGCAAAGAACCGGGCTGCGCCGTCCGTGCCGCATTGGACGCCGGCGAATTGGAGCCTACTCGCTATGACTCTTACCTGCGGCTCTACGAAAAGGCCAGCCAAATCAAAACCTGGGAATTAAAATAGAATATCTGTCAGGGAGGGGTTGCAACCCTCCCTGAATTTTTTCCAAAAGACCCTTGTTTTCCCCGGAATGGTGTTGTAAAATGAAGAAAAACACATAAGGAGTGCCGCTTATGAGCCGTCCGAAAGCCTACAAAGGGAATGAACCCTATCTCTTCGTCAGCTACAGCCATAAAGACGATGCCCGTGTCTGGCCCATGATCGAGGGCCTACAGAAGCGTGGTCTGCGGGTATGGTACGACGAGGGCATCGAATGGGGCAGTCATTGGGATGATGTGATTTTTGAGCACCTGTCTGGCTGTGCCTATGTGGTGGCGTTTGTGACGGAGAATTTCCTGCACTCGGAAAACTGCCAGGATGAGATCAGCTATGCCAAAGATGAGCAGAAAGGACCCTTCATCGTATTTTTGGACAATATGGAATTGACCGGTATGATGAAGTTCCGTTATGGCCGCCTGCAGGCATTGAATGCGTCCCAGTTTGATCGCATGGATGCGCTGCTTGACATCCTTTCCGAAACCCAGACTCTGTCTAATTGCCGTGATGCCGTACATCACTCCGCTGTTCAGCAGGGAGTGACATCCTCGCTCAATATCAAAGAGGTGCAGAAATGGAATCAGCAAGGAGAGGAACTTTATTTTGGGCGAGAATACGAGAAAGCGATGAAACTGTTTGCTAAGGCTGCTGAGCAAGGATTGGCGGTAGCGCAACACAATCTGGCCATGTGTTATTTTAACGGTCATGTCGTGAAGAATGAAACGCTGGCGGTAAAATGGCTCCGGCAAGCGGCTGAACAAGGATTTGATAAGTCTCAACATGAATTGGCATATTGTTATAGTCGGGGCGAAGGCGTTTCAAGGGATCCGATAGAAATGGTAAAATGGTGGAAAAAAGCTGCCGAACAAGGGTATGCTCCTGCGCAGGCTTGCCTTGCTGCTTGTTATGAGTATGGATCAGGCGTTGCTCGAGATGAAACGGAGGCCGCGAAATGGCATCGCAAGGCTGCAAAGCAGGGCCTTGGAGGCTCGCAAGTTTGGCTGAAAGAGCGGAACCTCGCATGGTGATTTTTCGCCCAATCAAATAAGTATACCACAGTCGGGGAGGGTCAGTGACCCTCCCTTCTTATACTATATTGTATATTTCTCATCACATCGGCGCACCCTACATTAGAGGTGATCCAACTTGAGCCAACCCAACTACCCCGGTGAAGTGACCGATGCCAATATCTGTGCGATATTTCGTGATGCCGCTGATTTTAATATCCGTCCCCTGCGTTGCGGAGAGTTTGCACTCTATACCTATGCCATCGACGGACTGACTTCCGGCAGCGACATTTCTGAATACATTATTAAACCTATCGCTGAACAGCTTTCCGGTGCATCCATGCAGGAACTCTATAATAGGGCAATCTTTGGGGTAGTGGTGAACGCTGTGTCAAAACCATGCCAGGATCTGGATGCTGTGGCTACCTTTCTTGTCAATGGGTTTTGTGTCGTGCTGTTTCCTGGAGCAGGCGCCATCGCCTTTGAAGCAAAAACCGGGGAGAAGCGCAGTATGTCCGGCCCGGAGCTGGAGCATACCACAAAAGGCCCCAAGGACGCTTTTGTGGAAACCGTCCGCACCAACACCTCTCTGATTCGCCGCCATCTTCGCACCCCGGATCTGCGGCTGTATGAAACCACCGTCGGCCGCCGAAGTCTGACCAATGTGACGGTTGCTTGGATTGACGGGATTACCAACCCGGATCTGGTCCAACGGATGAAAACCCGGCTGGAATCCATTGATATCGACGGCCTTATCAATCCGGCCTCCGTGGAGGAATACATTACAGGCTCTCGAAAAACGGCTTTTCCCTTGCTGCAATATACCGAGCGTACCGACCGCTTCTGCAATGGCCTTCTGCGGGGGAGGGTGGGACTGTTTGTGGATGGTCTGCCCCTTGGTTATCTCGCTCCGGTGGATCTGGGCTATTTAATGGATTCTCCGGAGGATTTGGCACGGGACTATATCTCTGCTTCCTGGGTACGAGTATTGCGTTATGGGGCTTTGGTGCTGGGATTGGTGCTGCCTGCACTGTATATTGCATTTAGTATGTATCATCCAAATTGGATTCCACCCTCTCTTGCCCAGGTAATCCAGGATAATAAGGTAGCTTTTTCGCCGGTTTGGGAAGTGTTGGGTCTGCTGTTGGCATTTGAACTGCTGCAGGAATCGGGCATCCATTTACCCCAAAGCATTGGTCAGTCCGTTTCCATTATCGGTGGTATCGTGGTCGGTACCGCCGGGGTGGAAGCGGGACTGATTTCCTCTATGGCGTTGATCGTGGTTAGTGTGGCGGGTGTATGCGGTTTTGTCCTACCGAACCGGGATTTGGCTTCTGCCATTCGCTTCTGGCGGTTTTTATTGGCGGTGGCAGCATCGATAGCCGGCCTTTGGACGGTGGCAGCGGGGTTGGCACTGCTCATTTGGCATTTGTCCCGTCAGCGCAGCTTGGGCGTGTGCTATATAGTACCTTTTGAACCAAGCCTGTTGCGGAAAAGGATGAAGGCGCAAAAATACAGAGATCAGCACCTGTCTCCCCAGGACGATAAAAAGCAGAAATGACCTTTGTGCAATATGTGCATTGCGTGAAAAAAGTGGGAGGGTAGGCCACAGTATTTTGGGGTGGTTTTGGCGGGAAAAACACAATTTATAGCGTTGAAAAAAATGGTGTAAAAAAGCGAAAAATAGTATTGACAAATAGAATAAACTCTGCTAGAATACGCAGGCGCTCTTGAGGAGCAGGACAAAATAACGAAGCGAAAAGAAAATTGCAAAAACTTGAAAAAAGTACTTGACAAATGCTTTGAGCTGTGTTATCATGTCAAAGTTCGCTGGTGCGAACGGTGTACCTTGTAAATTGAATAACACAAAGACGAACTATAACACCTTGGACAATTGAAAAGATTGTTTAAGTTTCGATTCAAATCGAATTTAAGCCAACGAAAATTCTTGAGTAATTATTTGCTAGACAAATTTATTCAGAAAATGATTTGAACAGCTCCGGCTGTTTAGATACAATTTTTTGAGAGTTTGATCCTGGCTCAGGACGAACGCTGGCGGCGTGCCTAACACATGCAAGTCGAACGGAGTAAGCTCCTTCGGGGACTTACTTAGTGGCGAACGGGTGAGTAACGCGTGAGGAACCTACCTCTCAGTGGGGGACAACAGTTGGAAACGACTGCTAATACCGCATAAAGCCTGAGGGTGAAAGCAGCAATGCGCTATCAGATGTGCCCAAACGGGATTAGCTAGTAGGTGAGGTAAAGGCTCACCTAGGCGACGATCTCTAGCTGGTCTGAGAGGATGATCAGCCACATTGGGACTGAGACACGGCCCAGACTCCTACGGGAGGCAGCAGTAGGGAATATTGCACAATGGAGG
>JBGVMD010000072.1:0-8155 GCA_045124575.1 Faecousia sp. | reverse complement strand
GCGCTCATAGTTGAAAGGCTGCAGACGCAGCATCAGCTCACCGAAAGTAATGACTCTTGCCATGATCATTCTCCTTTCGCTGCCTGCCGGGCTTCACGGCAGAGCGTTGTAATTTTGTCCCAGTTGCCGGCGGAAATATCCTCTTTGGGGCAGACCCAGCTGCCGCCAACGGCATGGATAAAGGGTGCGCCGATATATTCCCTGATGTTGGATGCGTTGACGCCGCCGGTGGGCAGGAACTTGATGCCCACAAAGGGTGCGGCCAGATTCTTCATGGCGTTCAGACCGCCGTACACATTGGCGGGGAAGAATTTGATCACCTTCAGGCCATGCTTCAGGGCAGCCATGATCTCGGTGGGGGTGACGCAGCCGGGGGTGACGGGGATTCCATTTTCCACGCACCAGGCCACCACTTCCTCACTGAAGCCGGGAGATACGATGAACTTCGCACCCATCTCCACCGCCAGCTTGGCCTGCGCCAAATTCAGAACGGTGCCGGCACCAACCAGCACCTCGGGGCAGTTCTCGGCAACCGCCTTGATGGCCTCGGGGGCGCAAGCAGTGCGGAAAGTGATCTCCATGGTGTCCACGCCGCCGGCAGCCATAGCCCGGGCGGTGGGAACCGCATCCTCCGCCTTCTCCAAAACAACAACGGGAACAACGATGGAATTCGCAAGTCTGGTCATTACATCCATTTTTATATACCTCCTGCGGCTGATTTCAGCCGGAATGATTGCCTTGAAAGAGTGATCTCTCAATCAATTATTATAGTAAACAGTACTTCCAGTGTCAATGAACATCCTCGATTTTTCCCCCAATTTCCCCATAGAGATTTGTACCGGGCTGGTGCGGGAACTGGGCAAACACAGGGAGAACTGGAACGTTCCGCCTGAAAACCGCAACATTTACAATGTACTGTAGCAAAATTTGCTCTTTCACTGGAAAACAATTTCATATATAATACAATTAGGAAATTGCAAAAAGGGAGATACATTATGGAAAGACTTTCATATTCGACCCTGGAAAAAATCGGTTATGCAGGATATATTCTCGAGAAGGCACCGGAAAAGGTGCTGCAGTTTGGTGAGGGCAATTTCCTGCGGGCCTTCGTGGATTACTGGTTTGACCTGGCCAACGAACGGGCTGGCTGGAATGGAAAGTGCGTTCTGGTGCAGCCAATCCCGTCCGGTCTTACTCATAGGATCAATGAGCAGGAAGGCTTGTATACGCTCTACCTCCGGGGCAGCAACAACGGTAGTCGGGTAGACGATATGCGGGTCATTTCCTCTGTTTCCCGTTGCCTCAATCCCTACGAAGAAGAGGGCTTTGGGAAAATGATGGAGGTGGCGGTGTCCGACGACCTGGAAATTATCGTTTCCAACACCACCGAAGCCGGTATCGTCTATGATCCTGCTTGCCGGCTAAGCGACAAGCCTGCCGCTTCTTTCCCGGGAAAACTGACCCAGGTGCTTTATCAGCGCTTTCGGGCAGGCAAGAAGGGAATTATCATGCTGGCCTGCGAGCTGATCGATAACAACGGCAAGGAATTGCTCCGTTGCGTCAATCGGTATATCGATCAGTGGGGGCTGGAAGAAAACTTCAGAAATTATGTTAACCGGGAGTGCACCTTCTGCGGCAGCCTAGTGGATCGCATCGCTCCCGGCCGTATCCGTGATCCACAGGAAGTGGCGCAACTGGAGGAAAAGCACGGCTATGTAGATGACCTGCTGGATGTGGGCGAGGTCTTTGGCCTGTGGGTGATCGAGGGAGATCCCAAGCTGAATGATGTGCTGCCCTTCCGCAAGGCCGGCATCGAAGATAAGGTCTTTGTTGCCTCCGATATGACCCCCTATAAGAAGCGTAAGGTTCGCATCCTCAATGGCGCCCACACCGGTTTTGTGCTGGGTGCCTATCTTGCCGGCTTTGACATCGTCCGTGACTGCATGGCCGATGCCACGGTACTGGGCTACATGAACAAGATGCTGCTGGAGGAGATCGTCCCCATTCTGCCGCTGGATCAGCAGGATTGCCGCCATTTTGCGGCGGCTGTGCAGGACCGCTTCAATAACCCCTTTGTGAATCATGAACTGATGAGCATCTCTCTGAATTCCACTTCCAAGTGGAGAGCCAGGTGCATGCCTTCCTTCCTGGAATATGTGGAAGTCAAGGGGCAGCTGCCCCGGTGCCTGACCATGAGTTTCGCGGCATACATTGCCTTCTTCAGTAACGATATTCAGCAGCTGAATGAGGCAGGCCTGATTTGCCGTCGGGCCAAGGGTAATCCATATACCTGTTTAGATGACCGCTGGGTGCTGGAGTTTTACTGGAATCACAGAAATGATTCTGAGGAAGAACTGGTCCATGCAGTCATGACCAATCGTGAGATGTGGGGACAGGATCTGACGGAAATTCCCGGCTTTGAGGCCGCGACAGTGGCCGATCTGAAGAAGATTCGCACCGAAGGCGCTATGGCTGCTTACGCTGCCTGCCTGTAATTTCATAATCATCCTGTCATTGCGAGGAAGGCGAAGCCTGACGTGGCAATCCCCTAAGGTTTCCGAAATTCTCGGGGATTGCCACGCCAGTGTGCACACTGGCTCGCAATGACATTACTTTTATATAAGGAGGGCGCAAAATGCCTGATTTTATTCATATCCATCCCGATGACAATGTGGCTGTGGCGCTGACCGCCATACCCTCCGGAACGGAATTTGCCGGTGTGACTGCCAGTGCGGATATCCCCCAGGGACATAAAATGGCGCTGAAGTCCATGGCAGAAAATGACCAGGTGGTGAAGTACGGCTTTTCCATTGGTCATGCCACGGTTGCCATTGCGCCCGGCGACTGGGTGCATACCCACAACATGAAAACCAACCTGTCTGGAGAGGAGCAGTATTCCTACAATCCCAATATTCGCTATCCGGTCTCCCAAAAGGCGGAAACCTTTTTGGGTTTCCGTCGCCCGGATGGCAAGGTGGGCATCCGCAATGAGATCTGGATCATTCCAACCGTCGGTTGCGTCAACGACGTGGCCAAGGTCATGGTGAAGGAAAATCAGGATCTGGTAACCGGAACTATTGATGGCCTGTATACCTTTCCGCATCCCTTTGGCTGTAGCCAGACCGGGGAAGACCATGCCCAGACCCGGAAACTGCTGGTAGCGCTGGCGCGCCATCCCAATGCGGCAGCGGTGCTGGTGCTGCATCTGGGTTGTGAAAATCTGACCCATGAGCAGTTCGTGGAGGAACTGGGTGAATTTGACCCCAACCGGGTCAAATTCCTGACTTGCCAGGAAGTGGAGGATGAATTGGTATCTGCTCGCTCCATTTTGGAAGAACTGGCAGCCTTTGCTTCCCAGTTCCGCCGGGAGGAGATCCCAGCGTCTGAATTGGTGGTGGGCCTAAAGTGTGGTGGCTCTGATGGCTTGTCCGGCATCACCGCTAACCCCACCGTTGGCCGTTTCTCCGATATGCTGGTGGCACAGGGTGGATCCACTGTGCTGACTGAAGTGCCGGAAATGTTTGGCGCCGAAGGTTTTTTGATGGATCGCTGCATCAATGAACAAGTTTTCCATAAGGCTGTGGACATGATCAACGGTTTTAAGACCTATTTCCTGCGGCATCATGAAGTGGTTTATGAAAATCCCAGCCCCGGCAACAAAACCGGCGGCATCACCACACTGGAAGAAAAGTCCTGCGGCTGTGTCCAAAAGGGTGGCTCCGCCCCCATTATGGATGTGATCGGTTATGGCGATGCCGTTACCACCAAGGGCCTGAATATGCTCTATGGCCCCGGCAATGACCTGGTTTCTGCCACTGCTCTGACAGCTGCTGGCGCCCATATGATCCTCTTTACCACCGGCCGCGGTACGCCTTTCGGCGCACCTGCTCCCACCATCAAGATTGCCACCAACACATCCTTGGCCACGAAGAAGGCTGGTTGGATGGATTTTAATGCCGGTGTGGTGGCTGACGGTGACCGTACCTTGGAGGAGACCGGCGCTGATCTGATGGCGCTGGTGCTGGAGGTTGCTTCCGGAAAGCAGACCAAAACCGAGGCGCGGGGATTCCGCGAAATCTCCATTTTTAAAGATGGTGTGGTGCTTTAATAGCCGATAACATACTTGCGGACTGCTGCAGATCCTGTGCGATACCGCAGCAATACATTGCGCGACTTCCGCTTTGATGAATCGCAAAATAAAATGTTTTTGGGACCGCCAATTTTGGCGGTCCCTTGGTTGATTTTTTCCTGTTTCCCTGTTATAATTATGTGGATATTGAAGATTTGAGGTTACCCATGGAAGACAAGAAGCTCGTTATCGCCAACAACATCGCTGCCTTGCGCCAAGCCAGCCGCATGACCCAATTGGAACTGGCGGAAAAACTGAATTATTCCGACAAAGCCATCTCCAAATGGGAGCGGGGGGAGTCCATCCCCGATGTATTGGTGCTGAAGAGTATTGCAGATCTTTTTGGCGTGACGCTGGATTACCTTCTGGAGGCCGACCATGGCGAAAAACCCAAGCCCGCGCAGGAAAGCCCCGGCTATCTTCACAGAAACCGCAAGGTAACCACCACCTTGAGTGTGCTACTAGTATGGTTTTTGGCCACACTGTGTTATGTGGTGATGGACCTTGCGATTCCAACCACCGTTTTCAAGTGGATCTCGTTTGCCTGGGCTGTGCCGGTCAGTCTGATCGTTTGGCTGGTGTTTAATTCCATTTGGTTTAACCAGCGCCGCAACTATGGCATCATTTCTCTTTTGATGTGGAGCACCATCGCTTGCGTGGTGCTGACGGTTGCTGCCTGCGGTTTTTGGCCCTGGAAGCTGTTTTATCTGGGCATTACCGGTCAGATTGCGATTTTGCTTTGGTCCCGCTATAAGAAAAAGACCGCCCACGAATAAATCAAAGACCGCCGTCTTGGCGGTCTTTTCCTTTTGTTGACAGACTTCTTCTTGTGGCTTATAATAATGAAAACTGAAAATGGAGGCATTTCTATGATAAAAACCAAGAAAAATCCCAAGTTTTACCTTGCGCTGGTGATCTTCTCCCTGGTGGGCCAGGTGGCCTGGGTGGTGGAGAACATGTATTTGAACGTCTTTATCTATAAAATGTTCAACGCCTCTGCTGAGGCCATTTCCGCCATGGTGGCCGCCTCTGCCGTCACTGCCACAGTGACTACATTGCTGATCGGCGCCCTTTCCGACAAAATCGGTAAACGCAAACTCTTTATCTGCGGCGGCTATATTCTTTGGGGCATCTCCATTCTGTGTTTTGCCCTCATCCGACTGGATGTGATCAGCGCCATTTTTCCTGCCACCCTATCCGCTGCCACTGTGGGTGTAACCCTGACCATTATCGTTGACTGTGTTATGACTTTCTTCGGTAGCTCGGCCAACGATGCCGCGTTCAACGCCTGGATCACCGATGCCACCGACGAAACCAACCGTGGAGCCATTGAGGGCATCAATGCCATGATGCCGCTGGTTGCTATTCTGGCCGTATTTGGCGGGTTTATGAGCCTCAACCAGGATTTGCAGGAAAGCTGGACGGTGATCTTTTGTGTCATCGGCGGCGTGGTTTTTGCCTTGGGCGTGGCCGGCTTCTTCCTGGTGGAGGAAACGGCGGTCAAGTCTGCGGAAAATGCCCATTATTTTGCCAATATCTTCTATGGCTTCCGCCCCAGCGTGGTCAGATCCAATCTGCCCCTGTACGGCACCCTGATTGTGCTGGCACTGTTCAACATCTCTATCCAGATCTTCATGCCCTACCTGATCCTTTACTACACCGAGTCCCTGGGCATGGATAATTATGTGCTGATTTTTGCGCCTGCCATTTTGGTGTCCGCCATCTTCACTGCTTTGTACGGTAAGGTGTTCGACAAGCGGGGATTCCGTGCGGCGATCCTGCCCACGCTGGCGCTGCTGGCAGCGGGCTATGTGGGTCTGTATTTCTGCCGCGGCACTGCTTTGGTGTTTGTGTTCAGCCTTGTGATGATGTGCGGCTACCTCGGCACCGGTGCAATGATCGGCGCCCAGATCCGGGCCTCCACACCCCAGAAGAAGGCCGGCATGTTCCAGGGTCTGCGGATCGTGGGACAGGTGCTGATTCCCGGCGTTATTGGCCCGGCCATCGGCGCTGCGATACTACAGAATGCGGACACTGTGGTCAATTCCGACGGCACCACATCCTTCATCCCCAATGCCAATATCTTCCTGGGCGCGCTGATCGCCCTGATTGTCACCTTCGCCGCTCTGTTCCCCCTGTTCAAACTGCTAAGAAAGGAGCATCCCTATGCTCGTTGATTTGTTAACCGAGGGGGGAGAGGAACTCCTTTCCTCCAACGAAACCCCTTGGAATGTTTACCCCCGTCCCCAAATGCGGCGGGACAGCATTCTGAATTTGAATGGCCAGTGGGAATTTGAGATAAACGAGAGAAAGTTCCCCAGAAAATACCACAAGACCATTCAGCTGCCCTTCTGCCCGGAATCCAAGCTCTCCGGGTTGGAGATGCATTATCCGGACGGCATCGGGCTGTTCTATCGCCGCCGTTTTTCACTGCCGCAGGGCTTTCACCGGGGCCGTGTCCTGCTCCATATCGGTGCCGCTGATCAGTATCTGGAATGCTTCGTCAATGATAAGAAGGTAGGTTACCATGCCGGCGGTTATGAAAGCATGACCTTTGACATTACCGATGTGCTACAGGAAGAGAATGAAATTCGATTCCGTTGTTACGACAATCTGAAAAACCAAAACTACCCCTACGGCAAGCAGACCCTTTCCCGGGGCGGTATGTGGTACACCCCCGTTTCCGGCATTTGGCAGACGGTGTGGCTGGAATCCGTCCCCGAGCGTTACATCCAAAAGCTGAATATCGAAAACCGGGGCTACACTGTTACCATTTCCACCGAGCCGAAGATGGAAGGTAAGGTCATCGTTCCCGAACTGGGCGAATTTACACTCCACAACGGCAGCGTTACCATCACCCCGGAAAATCCCAACCTTTGGAGTCCGGAAAACCCCTATCTTTACGATTTCACAGTTAAAACGGAACAAGATGAGGTGCAATCCTACTTCGCCATTCGCTCTCTGGAAATCAAGAAAGTAGGGGACTACCCCCGTCTGTGCCTCAACGGCAAGCCGTACTTCTTCCATGGCCTGCTGGATCAGGGCTACTGGCCCGACGGCATCTTCACTCCCGCCAAACCGGAGTGCTTCGCTGACGATATCCTGGCCATGAAGCGCCTGGGTTTCAATACACTGCGCAAGCATATCAAGGTAGAGCCAGAAGAATTCTACTACCAGTGTGACAAGCTGGGCATGATCGTTTTCCAGGACATGGTCAACAACGGCGACTACGGCTTCTTCCGTGACACGGCACTTCCTACTGTGGGCATCCAAAAATTGAACGACCGCAAGATGCACAGCGACCCCACGACCCGCAAAATGTTCCTCGATGGCATGACAGCAACGGTAAATCAACTGAAGAACCATCCCTGCATTTGCTACTGGACGATTTTCAATGAGGGCTGGGGCCAGTTCGACAGCGACAATGTCTACGATGTCTTCAAAAAGCTGGACGATACCCGTTTCATCGATTCTACCTCCGGCTGGTTCCGCCGCCATAACACCGATGTGGATAGCCGCCATGTCTACTTCCGCAAGGTCAAGCTCTCCGGTGACGGCAAGAAACCCTTGGTGCTCTCTGAGTTTGGCGGCAAAACCTACAAATGCGATGGCCATGTCTTTAATCCCGACAAGTCCTACGGCTACGGCAGCTGTGACAGTTTGGAAAAGCTGAACGAAGCGGTGGCCAAGCTCTATCTAGACGAGGTGCTGCCCTGTGTGAAAAACGGCCTCTGCGCCGCCATCTACACCCAGGTCAGTGACGTGGAGGACGAGATTAACGGCCTGCTGAGCTATGATCGAAAAGTCTGCAAGCTGACAGAGGAAACCATGCTGCCTATCGCAGAAGCGTTACAAAAAGCAATCCAATAAAGAAAAGCCGCCTGCTTTTGAACCGAACCAGTAAAACTGGACAATAGACAAAAAGCCCCCTGATGTAGGATAATAACTACATCAGGGGGTGTTGTTATGTCCGGAAAGAAAGGCATGAAGAAGTATCCCGCAGGGATACGGGAAGAAATTGTAGCA
>JBGVMD010000071.1:0-12513 GCA_045124575.1 Faecousia sp. | reverse complement strand
TCTGCAGGTCGATGATGTAGATACCGTTACGCTCGGTGTAGATGTAGGGAGCCATTTTGGGGTTCCAACGACGGGTCTGGTGACCGAAGTGAACACCGGCCTCCAGCAGTTGCTTCATAGATACGACAGCCATTTTAATTTTCTCCTTTTGTTTGTTCCTCCACCCCGATCATCCCGGCCGCCCGTCCATGTGGACACAGGAGCGACAGGTCCCCGGGTGTGTGGTGTAAAGATTAGTCATGGGAAAATCCCACGCCGAACCATTATAGCGGATAGGTTGCAAGAATGCAAGTATTTTTTTCAAATTTTTCTTGTTTTATACCTCTTTTTTTCAAAAAATTCAGATCCACCCGGGCTTAAATCGAGGTCTGCAGCACTCTTCCGGCTTCACTTCCACCAGAATAATGTCCGGACCGATGCGGCGAATGGCGCACCAGGGGATCACATAATCATCTTTTCTCCCAAAAAGCCCCAAAAAACGGCAGGGGCCGGGCACCAGAATGCACTTAATGACCCCCTCCGGGATCTCGATCTCCACATCGCTGACAAACCCAAGCCGCCGCCCATCTGCCACACAAATGACTTCCTTGCACCGAAGTTCCGAAAATTTCACCATCACAGCCATTCCTCCCCATGATATTTGGTTCAGAATATGCTGACAGCATATTCATATAGAACGGTAAATTGTTGTTTGCGTAGCAAATGGAGCGCGAAGCGCGAGCCTCCCCTGTGCAAGGGGAGGTGGCCAAAATGTTTCATTTTGGCCGGAAGGGTTGTACAAGTACGACAATCCCTCAGTCAAAAATCATAGATTTTTGACAGCTCCCTTTGCACAAGGGAGCCTTTAGCGGCTACGCCGCTCATGGTGTAAACAACAATTTATATCACGACACGCTGATCTGCTTGCGCATTGCCGAGATTGCCCCCTTCTCCAGTCGGGACACCTGGGCCTGGGAAATGCCCAGGGCCTGCGCCACCTCCATTTGGGTGCGGCCATCATAAAACCGCAGGGACAGGATCTTCTTCTCCCGCTCCCCCAGCGCCCGGAACGCCTCCCGCAGGGCAATGTGTTCCATCCAGACAGTTTCCGTATTTTTGGTATCCCGCACCTGATCCATCACCGTCAGCGGATCTCCCCCATCGGCATACACCGGATCGTATAGGCTCACCGGAGCACAAACCGCGTCCATGGCCTGATTCACATCCTCCACCGGCAAATCCAATTCTTTAGCGATCTCCTCCAAAGTAGGTTCCCTGCCCAAGCGCAGGGCCAGCGCCTCCTTGCACTGCAGCACCCGGTAAGCCACATCCCGAATGGAACGGGACACCCGGATCACGCTGTTATCTCGCAGATACCGCCGCACTTCGCCTGCGATCATGGGCACGCCATAGGTGGAAAAGCGCACCTGTTTGGTGGGATCAAAATTGGCGATGGCCTTCATCAGCCCAATGCACCCCACCTGAAACAGATCGTCCGGACTCTCCCCCCGCTTTTCAAACCGCTGGATCACACTGAGCACCAGCCGTAGATTTCCTTCGATCAGCTGTTGCCGGGCAGTGTCATCGCCTGTGCTGGCTTTTTGTAATAAGTCCTCCATTTGCTGCGCAGTCAGTGTTTTCAGCCGCGCGGTGTTCACACCGCAGATCTCTACCTTTCCCTGCATGGTGAGCCTCCTTGTATATGGATACTCCCATTATTTCCTTTTGGCGGAGAAAGATACCCCCTCGGCAAATTTGTCGTTTTTCACAATTTTTTCGACCCTGTCTTCCTTTCTGTGCCGGTTGTGGCCAGCCGCGCCTGGGCTTTTTTCAACTTTTTCGACATTTTCCCCCCAGTTTCTCATAGGTAAATTCTGCGGTTCCAACCCAGTTATGTCACCCCCAAAAACCGCTTTATGCAAAAAATTATGCACCAGTTTTTCATGACCAGGATGTGGAATTCTCTGTGAACACTGTGGAATGCGAGAACTTTTCCACATATTCCACAGGTTTTTCCACAGCCCCCTTGTGAAGGCACACTCTCTCTGTTTATTCATCTTTCGTTTACATAATTATCTCGTTCCCCATTTTCAGTCCTTCCACTTTTTGATGTCTTTTCCATTTTGACAACGAACAAAAAATCGTCCCTATTTTTGGTACTTGACAGCCCTTTTCCGTCAAAAATGCCCCTTCTTAAAAATAAAAACAATTTTTTTCAAAATAGGGATTGATTTTATTGAAAAACTGCGCTATAATGTGGGACTGTACGAACATTTGCAGAACAGGAGGTGTAACAATGCCCAACATTAAGTCCTCTAAGAAGGATGTTATCCGTTCCAAGGTTGCTTACGAGAAGAACAAGGCCCAGAAGTCTGCTATGAAGACTGCCATTAAGAAGTTCGAGGCCGCCGTCGTTGCCGGTGACAAGGCTGCAGCTACCGAGTGCTACAAGGTTGCTGTTAAGGCTGTCGACCAGGCTGCTCTGACCGGTCTGCTGCACAAGAACAATGTTGCTCGCAAGAAGAGCAGCATGACTCTGAAGCTGAACGCCATGGCCTGATTTCTCTGAAAATATCTCCCTCCCGACTTTTTCGGCAGGGAGTTTTTTCATGCCTTTTTTCAGAATAAATTAGGAATTTTCCCCTTTTTTCTTAATACCTTTTTCACATCTTCTTCCATTTTGCGCCAAAGGCACCTGTATTTCCCTACTATTTTTGGCACATTCATACTAATTTCAAAATTATAGTTGTAAATATCGCAAAAATGTTGTACAATAGTATTTGTATTACCATGCACTTTTATAGATTTTATATATTTTGGAGGAAATGTACAATGAAACCCATTGTTCTTGTGATTATGGACGGCGTCGGCAAGGGCGACGGTGGCAGCGGCGATGCCGTTGTGGTTGCCAACACCCCCACTCTGGATCAGCTGCTCGCTTCCTGCCCCCATACTTATTTGAAAGCCCACGGCACCGCCGTCGGTCTGCCCAGCGATGAAGATATGGGCAACTCCGAGGTGGGCCACAATGCCCTCGGCTGCGGCCAGGTCTACTCTCAGGGCGCCAAGCTGGTGGGCGAATCCATCGAAAACGGCACTCTTTACGCCTCTTCTACCTGGAAGGATCTGGTTGCCAACGCCAATAACAAGGCCCTGCACTTCATCGGCCTGTTGAGTGACGGCAATGTCCATTCCAATATCAGCCACCTGATCGCCCTGCTGAAGCAGGCTCATAAGGAAGGCGTGAAGAAGGCCTACTGCCACATCCTGCTGGACGGCCGTGACGTGCCCGCCACCTCCGCATTGGAGTATGTGGAGATGCTGGAAAACACCCTGCGCGAGCTGAACACCGAGGGCTGCGATTACGCCATCGCCTCCGGCGGCGGCCGTATGCAGGTGACCATGGACCGTTACGAAGCCAACTGGGCCATGGTGGAGCGCGGCTGGAGAACCCATGTTGAGGGTCTGGGCCGTCAGTTTGCTTCCGCTGCCGAGGCTATCGAGACCTACCGCGCTGAGACCGGCTGCATCGATCAGGATCTGCCTGCCTTCGTGGTGGCCCGGGATGGCCAGCCTGTTGCTAAGATCAACAATGGTGACAGCGTCATTCTGTTCAACTTCCGCGGCGACCGTGCCCAGGAGATCTCCCTGGCTTTCGACCGCAAGGATTTTGATAAATTCGACCGTCCCGGCTACACTGGCGTTAAGTTTGCCGGTATGCTGCAGTACGACGGCGACCTGAACATTCCCGAAAACTATCTGGTGCAGCCCCCTGTCATCCAGAACACCTTGACCGAGGTGCTGGTGGACGCCGGCATCACCCAGTTTGCCTGCTCCGAGACCCAGAAGTACGGCCATGTGACCTATTTCTGGAACGGCAACCGCTCCGGTAAGGTCAGCGAAGCACTGGAAGAATATCTGGAGATCCCCTCCGATGTGATCCCCTTCGAACAGGCTCCCGCCATGAAGTCCAAGGAAATTACCGAGGCAATGGTCAACGCCATGGCTGAAGGCAAATATCAGTTCCTGCGCTGCAACTACCCCAACGGCGACATGGTTGGTCACACCGGCGTGATGGACGCTGTTGTGTACGCCATGGAGTGCGTGGACAATGGCCTGAAGGCCATTCTGGAGGCTGCCGACAAGTACGGTTACACCGTGCTCATCACCGCCGACCATGGCAACGCCGACCAGATGACCGAAACCAAGAAGGGCAAGACTTCCGTCCGCACCGCCCACTCCCTGAACCCCGTTCCCTTTATCATTTACGACAAGGACACCAACTGGACCATCAAGGAAGGCGCCTACGGCCTGGCCAATGTAGCCCCCACTCTGGTTCGCATGATGGGCCTGTCCGCCCCCGCCTGCTGGGAAGACAGCATGGTATAATTTCTCATGTCATTGCGAACCTGTGACCAATATCACCGGTGTGGCAATCCCCCGGACATTCCGGAAACCTTCGGGGACTGCCACGGTCGCTGACGCTCCCTCGCAATGACACACACTATTTGGAGGTATTATTATGATCCGTCACGAAAACGACAACGGCAATGTGATCATCAGCACCAATGTCTACACCGACATTGCCGGCACCGCCGCCACCAACTGCTTCGGCGTTAAGGGCATGGCCGCTCGTTCCATGAAGGACGGCCTGTACCACCTGCTGCGTAAGGAATCCGCCAGCAAGGGCGTGCGTGTTCAGTTCCACGAGGACGAGTCCATTTCTATCGATCTGCACATTATGGTGGACGCCGGCGTGAATCTGCACGCTGTGGCCAGCTCCATTATTTCCGAGGTCCGCTATGTGGTGACCAAGCATACCGGCACCCAGGTGCGCGGTGTCAATGTCTACATTGATGCCATCACTGTGGATTGATTTGTGGAGGAAAATGTAAGTGAAACAGACAATCAACGGAATTGATTTCCGCCGAATGGTCATCAACGCCGCCGCTTCCATTGAGATCAACAAGCAGGCACTGAACGACCTGAACGTGTTCCCGGTGCCCGACGGCGATACCGGCACCAATATGTCCATGACCATCAATGCCGCGGCGAACGACCTGCGCAAGCTGGAGGATCCCGCCCTGGATAAGGCCGCCGCCGCTGTGGCTTCTGCCACCCTGCGTGGTGCCCGTGGCAACTCCGGTGTCATCCTGTCCCTGCTGTTTAAGGGCATGGGCAAGCGCCTGAAAGGCCATACCGTTTGCGACGGTGTGCTGTGGGCCGAAGCCCTGCAGGAGGGCGTGGATGCCGCCTACAAGGCCGTGATGAAGCCTGCCGAAGGCACGGTGCTCACCGTTTCCCGTCTGGCTGCTGCCAAGGCACGCCGGGCTGCCCAGGAAAACAACCACATTGAATTTGTTCACGCTGCTGCCATCAAGGAAGCCAAGAAGGCCCTGGCCAACACCACCAACCAGAACCCGGTGCTGAAGAAGGCCGGTGTGGTGGATGCCGGCGGTAAGGGCTGGCTGGTGGCACTGGAAGCCATGATGCTGGCACTGCAGGGCGAGGACATCGACATCCCCGAAGGCAGTGTGGGTGAAGCCAAGGAAGGCGCCGCCTTCTCCGACTTCAACACCGAGGACATCACCTTTACCTATTGCACCGAATTTATCATTCAGCGCGAAAACGACAAGGATCCCGAGTCTCTGCGGGCTTTCCTGGATTCTCTGGGCGACAGCCTGGTGCTGGTGGACGACGAGGAGATCATTAAGGTCCATGTCCACACCAACGACCCCGGCAAGGCTCTGCACGAAGCCATGGATTTTGGTTCTTTCGTTACCGTTAAGATCGAAAACATGCGCCTGCAGCACACCGAAAAGGTGATGACCGAAGGCGAAAAGGCTCCCAAGATCGCCGAGCCCGAGAAGGCACTGGGCGTGGTTTCCGTCTGCGCTGGCAAGGGCATTGCCGATGTGTTCACCAATCTGGGTGTGGACGCCATCATTTCCGGTGGTCAGACCATGAACCCCAGCACCCAGGACATTCTGGAAGCTGTCAACCAGGTGCCTGCCGAGACTGTCTTTGTGCTACCCAACAATAAGAACATCATCATGGCCGCCCAGCAGGTGGACGCCCTGACCCCCAAAAAGGTCATCGTCATCCCCAGTAAGACCGTTCCCCAGGGCATCACTGCCATGCTGAACTTCAATCCCGACGGCGAAGCGGAAGAAAACGAGGCAGCTCTGACCGAGTCCCTGGCCACGGTGGAAACCATGCAGATCACCTACGCCGCCCGTAACTCCGACTTTGACGGCCACGACATCCACGAAGGTGACTATCTGGCCCTCTATGGCTCCGCCCTGTTCGGCACCAGCCGGGACATCAAGGTGTTACTGCGTTCTCTGGCCGAAAAGGTGCGGGATGCAGGCAAGGAATACATCACCATTTACTACGGTGGCGATGTGAAGGAACGTCACGCCCAGAAGGCTGCTGACATTTTCGCCAAGATCTGCCCCGACGCAGATGTCAATCTCATCAATGGTGGACAGCCGGTGTACTATTATCTGATTTCTGCGGAATAATATTTTCGTAGACGCAAGGCTCGCCGCATCGGCGCAAAGGCAGATGCGGCGAGCTTTTTCCTTTTTATCCTGTTAAACGGGGTGACCCATGAACAGTCTCCTTCAAAAAGGCCGCCATTTGGCGGCGTGGCTGCGGCCCATGCAGATTCCCCTGCATAGCGCCCGTACCGGTTTTTTCCTGATTCTGTCCCTCTTCCCTTCCCTGCTGCTTTTACTGGGATTGCTCCGCTATACTTCCTTTGGCACTGAGGATCTGCTGGATCTACTGGAAGGCATGCTCCCCCATTCTTTCTTGGGCATTGCGGAAGCCTTGATCGACGCATCCTACCGGCACAGCTCCGGCATGGTCATTTCCGTTTCCGCCCTGGCCGCCCTGTGGTCGGCCAGCAAGGGCACCTACGGTCTGCTAGAGGGACTCAACGCGGTGTACGGCGTCACCGAGCATCGGGGATACTGGCGCAGCCGCAGCATCAGCGTGATCTACACCTTCTTCTTCCTGCTGGCGCTGGTGTTGACCCTGGTACTGCATGTATTCGGCAACACGGTGCTGGATTTTTTGCAGATGACCACCATCCCCCTGCTCCTGCTGGTGATGCGCCTTATTGATTTGAAATTTATTCTGCTGCTTCTGCTGCAAACCGCGCTGTTCACGCTGATGTACGCCATGCTGCCCGGGCGGCACAATCGACTGCGCCGCAGCCTTCCCGGTGCGCTGCTGGCCAGCTTCTGCTGGTCCGTCTTTTCGGAGCTATTTTCCATCTACGTGGATTATTTTTCCAGATACACCAACATTTTTGGTTCCATTTACGCATTGGCACTGGGGATGCTGTGGCTGTATTTCTGCATCAGCATTCTTTTTTACGGCGGTGCCTTTAACCGCTGGCTTGCGCAGCGCAAAAAGAATTTCTCATAAACGTTCCAATTTTTACACTATGTTCACAAAAGCGCCCTAGAATAACAAAAAAGGGGTGAAGTTTATGTTCGGATTTGTCACCGCCAGTTTCCCGGAGCTGAGCCCGGAAGACCGGCGTCGCTACGGTGCGGTGTATTGCGGCATCTGCCGTTGCATCGGCCACACCGGCGGCCAGATTGCCCGCTTGGGGCTTCGATATGACATGGCATTTCTGGCGCTGCTGCTGATGAGCCTGTACGAGCCGGAGGAAGAACGCCACAACGTCCGCTGTGCCCTTCACCCGCTGAAAAAGCGGCCCTGGGTGGACAGCAAATACGTCCGCTATGCCGCCGACATGAACATCGCCCTGGCCTATTACAATTGCCTGGACGACTGGCAGGACGATGGAAGCCATGCAAAAAAATGGCTGGCAGACCATCTGCACCCCTATCTGCCCCAAATCGAAACCCGATATCCCCGTCAATGCGCCGCCATTTCTGCCTGCATTCAGGAGCTCTCGGAATTGGAGCGGGACAATTGCACCGATCCCGACCGCTGCGCCAACTGCTTTGGTGCGCTGATGGCAGAGCTTCTGGTACATGAAGAGGACTTATGGGCACCGGATCTGCGGGAAATGGGCAAGGCTCTGGGCCGGTTTATTTATTTGGCCGATGCCGCTGTAGACTATAAACGGGATGTCCGCCGCAATCAATACAATCCCTACATTGCCATGGGCTGTCCCACCGGTTGGGATGCGTGGGAGCAGTATCTGGTACTGGCCATGGCTCGGTGCTGTGAATATTATGAAAAACTACCCCTGGTGCAGGACAAGCCGCTGCTGGATAACATCCTGTACAGTGGCGTTTGGACCAATTTCCGTCAGAAACGAAAGGAGGCGAATGCCCAATGATGGAAGATCCTTATAAGGTACTTGGCGTCAGTCGGGACGCCTCGGACGATGAAATCAAGCGGGCCTACCGCCGCCTTGCCAAAGAATATCACCCGGACCGCAACCCCGGCGATGCCGCCGCTGCCCAAAAAATGCAGCAGATCAACGCCGCTTACGAGCAGATCAAGAACCCGGAAAAAGCACAACCTGCCGGCGGCTATAATCCCTACGGCAATTACGGCTACGGTGACCAGAGCAGCCACGCCCCCGGTGACGATTACCAGCAGGCCGCTTTTCAGTACATCCGTTTCCGGCGCTATCGGGAGGCACTGAACGCCCTGAGCAACTGCACCACCCGCAACGCCCGCTGGTACTATCTCAGCGCCCTGGCCAACCACGGTTTGGGCAACCAGGTCACCGCTTTGGAGCATATCCGCCGGGCCGTCTCCATGGAGCCGGATAATCAGGAATATCTGTATGCGCTGGAGCAAATGGAGCATGGCGGGCAGGCTTATCGGCAACAAGCCAGTTCTTACCGTGGCTATGCCATGCGTGGCAGTCCCTGTGCAGGCCTTTTGTTCTGCCTGCTGGCCCGCTTCTTCTGCTGCGGTTGCTAACCAACAATATTTCACGAGGACTAGACATATGGATATCAAAGAATTTTTTGAATATTTCTTTGGCAAGGGCGACCAAATAGAATTTACCAACTTCTCCCTGGCTCATTTCATCCCCATCGCATTGATGATAACCGTTATTTTTCTCATCCGTCATTTCCGCGGTCAGATTCGTCAGCTAAAACGGGAAGAAAATCTGCGTTATTTGCTGGCATTTGCCCTGATTATCACGGAAATGTCCTATTTTTGGCGTTTGGTCGGCGTGCCGAGCCTGCAGCCCAATCCTGTGGATCATCTTCCCATCACCGTGTGCGGCTGGGCTGTGATTTTTTCCAGCTACATGGTCATCGGCAAGAATCAGACCCTGTTTGACATCGTATACTTTTGGCTGTTCTCCGGCACAATTTTCGCCTTGATCACCCCCACCGTCATTTCCTACACCGGCCCCACCCGCTTCCGCTACTACCAGTTTTGGCTGGAGCATACCCTGGGGTATGTGGCGCTGTTTTACATGATTTTTGTCCATAAGATGCGGCCCACCGTCCGGTCGATTTTCAAATCCTATGCCGCGCTGGCCATCCTTGGGGTGATTGCCTTCAGCGCCAACCGCATCATTGGCCCCGGCGCCAACTATCTGTTCCTGGCAAAACCGGAAGATACGCCCTCCATCCTGGACATCCTGCCCCCCAATTTCCTGCTGCGACTGGTGGTAATGGCTGTGGCGGTTACCGCCATGTTTCTGCTATCCTATCTGCCCTGGTACCTAAAAGATCGCCGCGAGGCAAAACAATCCAAGCCATAAAAACACCACCGGGGAGCGCCGATACGGCGCTCCCCGGTTTTTTGATTATCGTTTTTCTCCAAGGAAGAACAGGGCCAGCGTTCCCGGACCGGAATGGGAGCCGATCACCGCGCCGGTGTAGCCGATAAAGGCCTCTTCCACGCCGTATTTCTCCTTTAAAATGGCTTCCAGCCGCTGCGCATCCTCCAGGCAGTCACCGTGGCAGATAAACACCGTCTGATTCTGTCCCGGCAGACCCAACTGCCCCACTTTTTCTGCCAGCGCTTCGATGGAGGCCTTTCTGCCCCGCACCTTGCCCACATTGATCAGATGCCCCTCATCGTCCATGTGCAGCACCGGCTTGATGCCCAGCATGGTACCTACGATGGCAGTGGCTGCACTGACACGGCCGCCCCGCTTCAAATACATCAGATCGTCCACCGTAAACCAGTGACACAGATTCAGTTTGGTCTTTTCCGCCCAATCGGCCAGCTCTTCCAAAGCCATTCCCTCATCCCGCTTCCGGCAGGCATACCACACAAGCAGTCCCTGTCCCAGGGAAGCAGAGCGGGTATCCACCACCCGAATGCGGCGCTGGGGGTATTTCTCTTCCAGCTCCCCGGCTGCAATCACTGCAGACTGGTAAGTGGTACTCAGCCCCGAAGAGAAGGCCAGCACCAGCACGTCCTGTCCTGCTGCCAGAGCCGGCTCCATGGCCCGCTGCCAGGCATCCGGATTGACTGCAGAAGTGGAAGCAACCTCACCGGCTCGCAGGGCCGTGTACAGGTCCCGGATGTCGTCCCCCACGGAATCCTCCAGTTCCTGCCCCCTGAACTGCAGGGTCAGGCTTGTCATGGTGACATCCAGCTGCTGCCGCATTTCCAGAGGCAGGTCGCAGCCGGAGTCTGTGATGATTTGATAATGGTTCATAAATCGCACCAACCTTTGCATCCATTTAATGTCACCATCATAGCCTGCGGGCAGCGAAAAGTCACTCCATTTTTGCCGTTTCCTCAAACTCCCAGCAGTAGAGCCCCCACTCTACTGGCAGTAGAAACTCCCATATATGCTCTTGCAAGCATCCCTTGCCACAATATTTTGTGTTTCCATGCAAAAAAGTGCTGGACAGTCAAAATATTTTTTGCTATAATGGAAAAAAATCTCAGGAGGACGAGTTCATGAAGTGTCCGTTTTGCGGTGACCAAGAAAGCAAAGTGGTGGATTCCCGCCGCAGTGAAGATTGCCAGAGCATTCGCCGCCGTCGGGAGTGTCTGCATTGCCAGCGCCGTTTCACTACCTATGAAATGGTGGAAAGCCTGCCCATCATCGTCATCAAGCGAGATGGCTCCCGTCAGAATTTCGACCGCAACAAGATCCTCAATTCCATGCTTCGCGCCTTCGATAAGCGGAAGGTAGACATCGCCGATTTGGAGCGTCTGACCACAGAAATCGAGCAGGCCATCCAAAACTCCCTGGAGCGGGAGATCACCACTGACCGCTTGGGCGAAATGGTGATGGAACGCATCAAGCCCATGGACGAGGTTGCCTACATTCGCTTCGCCTCTGTGTACCGCCGTTTTCAGGATGTCAGCAGTTTCGTTCGGGAAGTCAGCCGTTTCCTGGAAGAGCAATAATGTAAAAAAAGGACGCCAACCGGCGTCCTTTTTCCTTATTCTTCGCTGCGGAACGTAACAGTTCCGGATTCGGCATCCATGCTTTCAATGATGGCCAAGCTCTCCAGATGGTAACCCAAATTACGCATCCGCTCTCCACCCTCCTGGAAGCCCTTTTCAATGGCGATGCCCAAACCTGCCACCGTTGCTTCCGCCGACTCCACAATAGAAATGAGTCCCTGCAACGCGCAGCCATTGGCCAAAAAATCATCGATAATCAGCACATGATCCTCAGGAGAGAGAAATTTCTTGGACACAATGACCCGCGTGGTTTTCTTTTTGGTGTAAGACTCCACCTCAGCAACGTATAAATCGCCGTCCATATTCACAGAATCGGTCTTCTTGGCATATACCATAGGTACGCCAAACTCCCGTGCCACCGGATAGGCCACCGCAATGCCGGAAGCCTCGATGGTCAGCACCTTGGTGATGGGGAGATAGCTGAAACGGCGGTGAAATTCCTTACCGATCTGTTCCATCAGCTGAATGTCCATCTGATGATTGAGAAAGCTGTCCACCTTCAGGATGTGTCCCGGCTTGACCACACCGTCTTTCAAAATACGCTCTTCCAAAAAGTTCATGCTGTTTCCCCCTTGCTGTTTTGTTTATTCTATCACAGTTTCCACAAAATGTCAGCCCTTTCCACGAGAAAAAACAATTTTTTCCGGCTGCTTGCAAACCCAGTGAATGGCAGTTGATTTTTAGGAAGGAAACATGTATAATATATTTGTCCACAATAAAGAAGGGAGAAACCTAATTATGATTACTAAAAAGTACGAAGATCTGCCCCAGATCGCTAAGATCCTGCTGCAGCTGTTCCTGGGCTACATCATCAGCGGTGTTTATCGCATCATCCGCTACACCGAGACCAAGAACATCGTCACTCTGATCGTAGGCCTGGTTGGTCTGCTGACCGGCTTCGGTAACTTTATTGTTTGGCTGATCGACCTGATCACCGAGATCACTCAGAACAAGATCTGCGTTCTGGCTGACTAATTTCATCAAAAAAACCGGCAGCATACTGATATGTACCCAATTTTCTGGACACAGTCATTTGAATTGAAGAATTAGTTTTGCATCATGGATGCTTCCCTAAATTTAGAGGGAGGCATCCATTTTGTTTTGCGCTGAATTCTCCTATTGTTGTAATAGTCAATGTAT
>JBGVMD010000070.1:0-37833 GCA_045124575.1 Faecousia sp. | reverse complement strand
CGGTGTTGTGGTCGAGGCTGAGCTGGGCGCTCTGGCCGGTGTTGAGGACGAAGTCAACGTTTCCGCTGACCACGCTCACTACACCCGTCCCGAGGAAGTCGAGGAGTTCGTTGCACGCACCGGCTGTGACTCCCTGGCCATTGCCATCGGCACCTCTCACGGCGCTTACAAGTTCAAGCCCGGCACCAACCCCCAGCTGCGCTTTGACATCCTGGAAGCCATCATCGAGAAGCTGCCCGGCTTCCCCATCGTTCTGCACGGTTCTTCCTCCGTTCCCCAGAACTATGTTGAGATGGTCAACGCATACGGCGGTGCTATGCCCGGCGCCATCGGTGTGCCCGAGGAGCAGCTGCGCCGCGCTGCCGAGCTGGCTGTCTGCAAGATCAACATCGACTCCGACCTGCGTCTGGCTATGACCGGTACTGTTCGTAAGTTCTTTGCCGAGCATCCCGACAAGTTCGATCCCCGTGAGTACCTGAAGCCCGCCCGTGCCAACATCAAGGAGCTGGTCCGCCACAAGCTGATCAACGTTCTGGGCTGCGCCGGCAAGGCCTAATCTCCCAATCAAACATTTTGGCCTCCCGCTTTCGGCGGGAGGCCATTTTCTTTTCACTTAGTCTTCCACCCGGCGGATGTTAGCGCCGAGAGCTGTAAGCTTTTCCACGAGATTTTCATAACCCCGCTCGATATAGTGGATATTTTCCACTCTGGTAGTTCCGTCAGCCACCAAGCCTGCGATCACCAGCGCCGCACCGGCCCGCAGGTCACGGGCGATGACAGTGTTGCCCTTCAGCTTTTCACGGCCGTTGATGGTAGCGGTTTTGCCGTTGACCTCGATCTTGGCGCCCATACTCTCCAGTTCCGTGATGTAACCGAAGAAGCGGGATTCGTAGACACTTTCCGTCAAGCGGCTGATGCCGTCGGCCAAAGTCATGCACACACAGATCTGCGCCTGCATATCCGTGGGGAAACCGGGATAGGGACGGGTTTTGACGGTGGTGGCGTACAGGCGCTGGTTGTTGGAGATGCGAATGGAATCGTCAAATTCTTCCAGCTCTGCACCCATTTCCTCCAGCTTGATGGTGATACACTCCATATGCTTGGGGATAACATTTTTCACCAGCACATCGCCACCAGTCAGCACGGCTGCCGCCATATAGGTACCGGCTTCGATCTGATCCGGGATGATGGCATAGGTACCGCCCTGCAGCTGCTCCACTCCACGGATCTTCACTGTATCCGTACCGGCGCCCAACACATTTGCGCCCATGGTGTTGAGATAGTTGGCAAGGTCAACGATGTGGGGCTCCTTTGCCGCGTTCTCAATGACCGTCATACCCGGCAGCAGAACCGCCGCCATCATGATGTTGGCTGTCGCACCAACGGAAGCCATATCCAGGCTAATGCGATTGCCCTGCAGGCCCTTGTCGCTGGGCGACAAGTCCACATATTCCTCCGTTTCCACCACCCGGGCACCCAAAGCGCGGAAGCCCTTGATGTGCTGGTCGATGGGACGCTGGGCAAAATTACAGCCACCGGGCAGGGCCACACGGCACTTTCCCTTACGGCCCAGCAGTGCGCCCATGAGATAATAGCTGGCACGCATTTTCTTGACCAGAGCCACGTCCGGCTCTTTATCATAGACCTCGGTGCTGTCGATTTCCACAACACCGGGCTCGGGATAGGTGATTTTGGCACCCATGCCCCCCAGAATTTCAAGCAGAATGCGGACATCGGAGATGTCCGGCACATTTTCAATACGGGAAACGCCACTGACCAGCAGGGATGCCGGGATGATGGCGACGGCGGCGTTTTTCGCGCCGCTGATGGTGACCTCACCCCGCAGGGGGGTACCACCGACGATTTCATATCTTGCCAAGGGTGGATCACTCCTTGTTCACAACATTTTGAGGCACTTTTACATATAAAAGTATAGCACAGCAGCAGAGTTATGTAAAGTATTATTTCCAAATTCCTTTGGGATAATCTCCTCAGCGGCGCAATCCTTTGGGATAATGATTTTTGATCATATTTCCATCGCCCTTGCCCCAACCAATGCTGTACCCATCCACCTGCACCAGACACCAACCCTTGACCGTAGCCGGCACCACATCGCCGTGCATGTAGGCCTTGATTTGCGCACTGTCTGCCCCAAAGGAAACGGTATTTTTACAATTTTTCAGCCACAATGCCAATGCATGAGCCGGTTCAAAGCGATCTTTTTTCACCACGCCCAGCTCCAAACCCGGGCGCAGCACCTTTAGGCCCTTCAGCTCCGGCATTTCATTAGGCGCCCAGTAAAGGGTGGAACCAAAAGAAACAGCCTTGCCATTGGGCAATTGGATTCCCAGGTCCTTTGCAAAGGCAGTCCATTCCTTGGGAAGTTTTTCACCGGGGCAGGCACTACCCTCCGCCTCTTCATCGCCGTTTTTGCGCAGAACCGCCACAAAATGGCCCTCACCCAGCAGTTTATGGGGCCAAAGGCGGAATTGGCCCTCCCCTGCTGGTGTAAACCAGGGGGCAACCGCGGTTTCCAATGTAAACTGTGGGTTGCGTTCCAGAAACGCCGCCACTGCCTGCTCGTTTTCTTCCGGGGCGAAGGTGCAGGTGGAATACACCAGCCGGCCGCCGCACCGCAGCAGTTTGGCACCGACATCCAGAATGCCTGCCTGGCGCTGGGCGCACATTTCCACCGTTTCCTGACTCCAATCGGTGACAGCATCCGCTTCCTTACGGAACATACCCTCGCCGGAGCAGGGGGCATCGATCAGCACACGGTCAAAAAAGCCGGGCAGATACCCCGCCAAGCGATCCACGGTTTCATTGGTCACCAGCGCATTGGCCACACCCAGACGCTCAATGTTCTGCGCCAAAATCTTGGCCCGCTTGGGGCTGTATTCATTGCACAGCAGGAAACCCTCCCCTGCCATTCTTCCGGCAATCTGGGTGGATTTTCCGCCGGGGGCAGCGCACAGATCGCACACCCGCTCACCGGGCTGGGGATCCAGCATGCTGACGGCCGACATGGCGCTGGCTTCCTGCAAATAGTACACGCCTGCTTCGTGGTAAGGGTGCAGACCCGGCCGGGCATCAGGGTCATAGTAGAAGCCCTGGGGCTCCCAGGGTACATTTTTCCCCACAAAGGGCAGCTGAGGTTGCTCCCCTTTTAAGGGATTGAACCGCAAAGCCACCGCTCTGGGCCGCTCCAGCGATTGCAGGAACGCTTCATATTCATCGCCCAGTTGGTTCTGGATCCGTTGTAAAAAGGCTTCAGGAAGCATAGGTACACTCCAATCTTTGTCTTTGCTACCATTGTAGCACAGAGGCGGCGGTTTTGCTACAGGAAAATAAATTGTGATTTCATCCCGGTGCATACATCTTTTTACATCGTAGGAATTGACATTTTGTCTGTTTTATGAAATAATATGTAGGTTAAATTTAGATATAGGGAGGCTTTATTTATGAAGCAATCCAGAACCCATAACTGTGGCGAGCTCCGTCTTGCCAATGTCGGCGAGCAGGTTACCCTGGTCGGCTGGCTGGAAAATGTCCGTGAAGTAGGCAATAACTTCGCTTTCTGCGTGCTGCGTGACTTCTACGGCACTACCCAGGTGGTCATCGAAAACGAAGAAATGATGAAGGCCATCAAGCCCCTGAACAAGGAGACCACCATCTCCGTTGCCGGCGTCGTTCGGGAGCGTGAGAGCAAGAATACCAAGATCCCCACCGGTGAGATAGAAGTGGTTCCCACCGAGATCAAGGTGCTGGGCAAGTGCGTCCACAATCAGTTGCCCTTTGAGATCAACAAGAGCCGTGACGCCGACGAGAACACCAGACTGAAGTACCGCTATCTCGACCTGCGTAACCCCGCTGTGAAGAAGAACATCATCCTGCGCTGCCAGGTGGTGGCTGCCATCCGCGCTGCCATGACCGAGAAGGGTTTCCTGGAGATCACCACCCCCATCCTGACCGCTTCTTCCCCCGAGGGTGCACGTGACTATCTGGTGCCCGCCCGTAATCACCCCGGCAAGTTCTACGCTCTGCCTCAGGCACCCCAGCAGTTCAAGCAGCTGCTGATGACCTCCGGCTTCGACAAGTACTTCCAGATCGCCCCCTGCTTCCGCGATGAGGACGCCCGTGCTGACCGCACCCCCGGCGAATTCTATCAGCTGGATATGGAAATGGCTTTCGCTTCTCAGGACGATGTTCTGTCCACTTTGGAGGAAGTGCTGCAGCCCATCTATGTCAAGTACGGCCAGTATGACCGTGTTTCTTCCTACCCCTTCCAGCGCATTGGTTTCAACGAAGCCATGGAGCGCTACGGCTCCGACAAGCCCGACCTGCGTATTGACCTGGAGGTTCAGGACATCACTGCTGAGGTAGCCGGTTGCGCCTTTGGCCCCTTCCAAAACGCCACCGTCAAGGCTGTCTGCGTGGACAACTTTAACGAGGGCCGTAAGTGGATCGACAAGCTGCTCGTCGACGTGGAAGTGCAGACCGGCAACAAGGTTTGCTGGGTGAAGGTGGACGAAAACGGCCAGCTGACCGGCGGCGTTTCCAAGTTCCTGACTGACTACACCGCTGTTCTGACCGAGAAGCTGAATCTGAAGCCCGGTAGCTTTGTGTGCATGGCCGCTTCTCAGGAGAAGGTTGCCGCGCAGAAGACCGCCGGCGTGGTCCGCAATATGCTGGGCCGCCGCATCCCCGGCCACTTCGACGAGAAGCAGTACGCTTTCTGCTGGATCGTGGACTTCCCCATGTACGAGATGGGCGAAGAGTCCGGCGAGCTGGAGTTCTGCCACAACCCCTTCTCCATGCCCAAGGGCGGTATGCAGTCTCTGCTGGATGCCGAGGGCGACGTGGATAAGCTGCTGGCCATCAACGCCAGCCAGTATGACCTGGTTATCAACGGCTACGAGTGCGCTTCCGGCGCTGTGCGTAACCACGATCCCGAAATCATGATCAAGGCCTTCCAGATGGTTGGCCTGGGCGAAGCAGACGTGAAGGCCAAGTTCCCCGCAATGTACAACGCCTTCACCTACGGCGCACCTCCCCACGCCGGTGCAGCCCCCGGCATCGACCGCATGGTGATGCTGCTGTGCGGTGAGGAGAGCATCCGTGAGGTCATTACCTTCCCCATGAACAAGACCGCACAGGACCTGATGATGGACGCTCCCACCACTGTTTCTCAGAAGCAGTTGGACGATGTGCACATCCTCATCAACGAAAGCCACCTGAAGTAAAAACCAACCCCCGGTAGCCAAGGCTACCGGGGGATTCTTTTTAGACAAACAAAATCCAGATCAGTTTGGACACCACATGGCAGCCGCCATGGGCGATCATAGAATAGCGCAGGCCATACTTGCGATACAGCCAGCCAAAGGCTAGGCCAAAGCCGCCGTTGAGCAGGAAGCAGCGGAAGATAATCATAGGGGAACTACCCAGCATCATCAATGTAGCAGGCAGATGACCCGCCGCAAACAGCAGTGCAGACACGATATTTGCCGTGACCAGAGCTGCAACGGGTGTATTCTCCTGCTTTCTCCAAAAAATCTTGTGCAGCAGGAACGCCACCAGCGACATATTAAACAGTCGCAGCATTACCTCTTCGATCACACCGCCATACAGCACTGCTGCCACAATGTAGGTAAATGTGGGTTTGAAGGCATAGGAGTCCATAATCGGCTGGATATGTCGACCAAAGTACACTAGATCCGGCAAAATCAGTGCAATGCCGCCAACAAGGGCCACGATGTTAGCAGCTTTTAAGCCTCGCTTCTCCAGAGCCCGTTCATCCTTCCAAAGGCCGGTCTTCTTGCCAAGCAAGATACCCATCACGCCGCACGCCAACCCGTAAGCGGCGGATTGAACAGCGGAAACCAGGCCCAAAATCGGCTTGGTGATCCCCTGCGCCAGCATCTGCTGCTGCATATCCGCCGGATAGCTGTCCAGCATATACAGGCCGGTAAAGAAGCCGCCCACCAGGCCGATCAGCACAAAGAACAAAACCGTCTTCCAATACCTTTCAACAAACCGTTTCATAGTATCCCCCTTAACCATTGCCGCACTTGGTCAGCAGGAGCTTATACAGCTCTTCTGTTTCCTGCCGGGTAGCACAGTTGAAGGCCAACACCTTGCCATCGGAGTGGATAATGATCATACTGTCGCAGGAAGTGTAAGCATAGAGGGTGTAGGTGTCACACTCGTCATTCTGGTAAGCGCCCAAGGACAGTTTGGCGGAGTTATAGCCCATGGTGCGGTAACCGATGTCGAAATCTTCCCGCAGTTCGATCGTGTCGATTTGATCGTAGGTAACAAGCGCGTCACTATGATAGGTCGCCTCAATCTGCAGGGCAGAATCGGTGATGGTATAAGTGATACCGCCAGTGAACATCAACACAGCGACCAGCGCCAAAACTACCAGCACACCACAGATAGAAGCCCTCTTGGCAATCTTGTCACCCTTGGTGGCAGGGGGTGCAGAATAGTCGATACCCGCAGCCTTATGGCGCCGATAAATGCAATAGGAATAGGCCATGGGCGCAAAAGCGATCAGCAAGATCAGCAGCAGGATCATGCCCAGCAGCCACTTGGTGGGCAACAGAGTCGTCAGCATCACCAAAAAACCGCCGATAACCCAGATTTTGCCGGCAAAGCGGTGGGTCTTGTTCCAGTTTTCTTCATTAGAGAGAGTCCAGTAAATCTTGACACCCAGGGTGGAATTCTGCTTGACCTTGGGCATATAGTTGCCGATCACAACAAACATCACACCCACCAGCAAAGGCAACAGCACCACAGCATCTGCCGCTTTGTCCAAGGCAATGCCAAAAACCATAGCCATAACTGCCAAGGAACAGATCGGCATGATCCAGAAGACGACACGCATCGCTTTCTTATTCTGCTGCATCTGCTTTCGATCTAGGGCAGTGGCCAGGATACACAGCAGGTTCACCGCCGCCAAAATTGCCGGCATAGCAAAAACCATAAACGCCTTGGAGGCTGTGCCGTCTGCCACACCGTCTGCGCCCCAATGGGAGATCATGGTATCCGGCAGTTTGTTCCACAACAGCAGACCCATAACACAGGGCAGTAAAGTCAGAATCATTGAGATAGCAATATTCTTCTTATATTCCTTAAACCAGCTTTTCATTTTTCGATATCTCCTTTCAAATCACTGATCCATAGCATCACTTCCTCCAAAACGGAGGTGTTGATATCGTAGAAGATAAATTTGCCCTCCCGGGTGTCCCTGATCAAGTCCGCCTCCTTCAGTACAGAAAGATGCCGGGAAATGGATGCATCCGTCACCGGAAAATGAGCGGCGATGTCCCCTGCCGACATTCGGCCGGATTTTAAGAGATTGAGAATCTCCCGACGGATGGGATCGGACAGGGCTTTGAGTGTATGTTGTATGCCCATAACATTCCTCCTTTAACATTTAACCTAATTGTTAATTGTATTGTACAGGATAGTTCTTTATTTGTCAAGACCATTTATATTTGTTAAAATCTTCCAAATAGCAGAAAGAGCTATTGACATTTCCCACAAACGGTGCTATCGTTAGGTCGTTTCAAAGATCGAATCGCGACCGCCTTCGGACGGCCCCTTCCGACCGTACATTATGTAAATAATTGAAAGAAGGCGTAAATTGAATATGGAAATCTATCTGATTTGTCTGGCAGTGGCACTGGTGGGCGGCTTGATGCTGTCCCGTGTAACGAAGCTGTTTCATCTGCCGGCCGTAACGGCCTATCTGGTAGCCGGATTGCTTCTTGGTCCTTTCTGCCTGGGCGCGCTGAAAATTCCCGGTTTGGGCTTCAACTCCCTGGAGCAGGTGGAGCTGCTGAGCATCGTTACTCAAACTGCGCTGGGTTTCATTGCCTTTACCATCGGTAATGAGTTCCGTCTGGGCCAGCTAAAGGCCATGGGCAGCAGCGCCATCACCATTGGCATTCTCCAGGCTGTGGTCACCACGGTGCTGGTGGACATTGTGCTGGTGGGTCTGCACTTCTGCTTCCCCAATGTAATGACTATTCCCACCGCTTTGGTGCTGGGCGCCATCGCTTCCGCCACCGCCCCCGCCGCCACACTGATGGTGGTGCGGCAGTATAAGGCCGACGGCCCCCTGACCCGGTTGCTGATGCTGGTAGTGGCCATCGACGACGCAGTTGGTCTGGTGCTGTTCTCCGTGTCCTTCGGCATCGCCACTGCCCTGTCTGCCGGGCAGGCCAGCGTACTGGCCATCGTGGTGGAGCCCCTGGTCGAGATCGTTTTGAGTCTTGGTCTGGGCGCACTGATTGGCTGGCTGCTGAACTGGGTGGAGCAATTCTTCCACTCCCGCAGTAAGCGTCTGACCATCTCCGTTGCCTTTGTGTTGCTGGCAGTGGGCCTTTCTACCCTAAAGTTCCACATTGGCCCGGTGCATTGCGGCTTCAGCCTGCTGCTGGTGTGCATGATGACCGGCACCATTTTCTGCAACATCTGCGACACCTCCGAAGAACTGATGGACCGCATAGACGGCTGGACCATGCCGCTGAACATTCTGTTCTTTGTCATTTCCGGTGCGGAATTAGATCTGAACGTACTGGTGCAGCCGGTTACCGTGCTGATCGGTGTGATCTACATCATCGCCCGCTCTGCCGGCAAGTATTTGGGCTCCAACTTCAGCTGCCGTCTGACCCATCAGACCAAGCCCGTTACCAATCATCTGGGCATCACCCTGCTGCCCCAGGCCGGTGTGGCACTGGGCATGGCGCTGACCGCAGCAACCCTTCCTGGCGGTCATCTGACCCGGAATGTGGTGCTGTTTGCGGTGCTGATCTATGAACTGGTCGGCCCCAGTCTGACCAAGCGCAGCCTGCTGAAGGTGGGCGAAATCAAGCCCGAGGGCCGTGTCAGCGCCAGAAAGCTGAATGCAGACAAGGTCGCAGAGGAATAATAATATGAAAAGGACCGCCTTGGCGGTCCTTTTTCTTATTCATACAGTCCTGCGGAAAGGTAACGGCTGCCAGCGTCAGGCAGCAGCGTCACCACATTTTTTTGCGGATCAGCCTGGGCAATGGTTTTTGCAGCGTGATAGGCTGCGCCGGAGGAGATGCCGCAAAGCAATCCCTGCCCTGCCAGGCAGCGGGCGGCGGAAAAGGCTTCCTCATCCGTCACCGGAAAAACTTCGTCCACCAACGATTGCTCCAGCACCGGGGGAACAAAATTCGCACCGATGCCCTGGATGCGATGCGCGCCTGCCCTTCCCTGGGACAGCAGCGGACTGGAGGCCGGCTCCACTGCCACAATCTGAATGCGGGAATCTTGCTCTTTCAAATACCGGGCTGCGCCGGATATGGTGCCGCCGGTGCCTACGCCGGCAACAAAAACATCTACCTTTCCCCCGGTTTGGGCCCAGATCTCCGGGCCGGTGGTGCGGTAGTGTGCAAGGGGGTTGGCGGGATTGGAAAACTGATCCGGAACAAAGCTACCGGGCATCTGCCCGGCCAGTTCCTTGGCCTTAGCCACAGCACCGGCCATTCCCTGCTCTCCCGGGGTCAGCACTACCTGCGCGCCGTAGGCCCGGATCAGCTTCCGGCGCTCAATGCTCATGGTCTCAGGCATCACAATGATACAGCGATAGCCCAGTCTGGCGGATATAGCCGCCAGAGAGATGCCCATATTGCCGGAAGTGGGCTCAATAACCGTGCCGCCGGGCTGCAAAACACCTTGCTGCCGGGCGTCAAAAATCATCGCCAGCGCTGCCCGGTCCTTGACGGAACCGGTCATGTTGGTGTATTCTATTTTTACAGACAAATTGGGCAGCAACGCCAGAAGCGGCGTGTTGCCAATGGGAAAATCAAAATTCATCGTATACCTCCGTTCGATAGAAAATGAGTCCGTGGGTATGATATGCAATGTTGGGAGGATGAAAATATGGAGCTGAACAAAATTACCGCCGCATTGTTGGCAGACTACAGTCAGGGCCGCACCATTGATACCACTGTATCCGTCGGACGGCCCACGATGGATGCCTCCAAGGAATTGATGGACAAACTGCGCATTTTGTTGTTCCCCGGCTTCTACCGGGGTGAAGATTACGGCAGTCTGGAAGCTTATGTTTCCCTGCTGGTGGCAGAAATACACTTCCGTCTGGAGGCGATTTTACTGCCGCTGCTGCCGGGCCAGCGGGAAAAGTGTGACCGCATCTGTCTGGGGCTTCTGCAGGATATTCCCCGCATCCGGGGACTGCTGCAGTTGGATCTGCAGGCATTTTTGGCCGGTGACCCCGCTGCCACCACGGAGGCAGAGATCATTGCCGCCTATCCCGGCTATTACGCTATTACGGTGCATCGCATCGCCAATTCCCTGCATCGGCTGGGCACACCGGTTCTGCCCCGGTTACTCTCCGAAATTGCCCACAGCCACACCGGCATCGACATCCACCCCGGCGCAAGCATTGGTCCCGCCTTTTTCATTGACCACGGCACCGGCGTTGTGATTGGCGAGACCACGGTAATTGGTCAGAATGTGAAAATCTATCAGGGTGTCACCCTGGGTGCTCTTTCCACCCGGGGCGGGCAAAGTCTGCGGGGTAAAAAACGCCACCCCACCATTGAAGACGGGGTGACGATCTATGCAAGTGCGTCTATTTTAGGTGGAGATACGGTGATCGGTGCCAACGCCACCATTGGCGGCAACGCCTTTGTGACCCGCTCGGTCCCGGCAGGCAGCACCGTTACCGGCAGCCAGCCAAATCTTTAATAACTTCCCCGGCCAGCAGCATGCCGGCAATTCCGGGAATGTAGGGGGCGCTGCCGGGGATCTGGCGCTTGCCGGTGGCCGCCATCTCTTCCTCCGCGCCTACGGGGGTGCGAGCTTCCTCCAGAGAGTAGACCACCTTCATGTGGGAAATACCCCGCTTTTTCAGTTCCTTGCGCATCACCCGGGCCAGGGGGCAGATGGTGGTCTTGGAAATGTCCGCCACCCGGAAGGCCGTACCGTCCAGCTTGTTGCCAGCCCCCATGCAGCTGATGATGGGTGTTCCCGCCGCAAAGGCCCGCTCGGCCAGGCAGAGCTTGCCGGTGACGGTGTCGATGGCATCCACAATATAATCATATTGGAAGAAATCGAACTGATCCGCTGTTTCGAGGGTGTAGAAGATCGGGTAGGTGTGCACGGTGGTCTCGGGCGAGATATCCAAAATCCGTTCTTTGGCCACTTCCACCTTCAGGCGACCCACTGTCGAATGGGTGGCCAAAAGCTGGCGATTGATATTGGTGATGCTGACGGTGTCGCTGTCAATGAGATCCAGCGTACCCACGCCGGCACGAGCCAGTGCGTCCACTGCATGGCCGCCCACACCGCCAATGCCAAAGACGGCGACCCGGCTGTGCCTCAGCCGCTGGGTGGCCTCTTCTCCCAGCAGAAGCTGGGTTCTGGAAAACTGCATATCAGTCCTCAAAAGTCAGGACGTCCTGATAGCGCTCCTTGAACAGTTCATAGACAGCTTCCAGGGTTTCCTCGCTCTCCACGGCCAGGTAGTTTTCGGTCTCCTCATCCACAGGCTCGATAAGCAGGATGACGATCTCAGAGGACTCCTCGTCGGCAGGCATCAGGATCAGATACTCGCTGCCCTGGTACTCGATGACGTCCAGATACTCAAAATCGGTGTCCACACCGTTTTCATCGGTGAGGGTGATGATGTTCATTTCTTCCTCTTCGGGCAGGATTTCGTTGATATTTTCCATTTGGGTAACCTCCAAAATTTAGTTTTCTATATTGTATCCCCTGCGGGGCAAAAAAGCAACCAAAATTTCAAAAAGAAAGCGCCGCTTCCCGCGGCGCTTTTGGTTTTTTAGCCTTCCTCCACCACGATTTCGGCCACTTTCAGGCCGGCATTGCGGCGGCAGGTAAAGTCGATGGCCCAGTAGCTGCTGAACACCAGCAGATTGTTGCCGTGATAGTCTTCCAGCAGTTCGGCGTCGCTGCCCAGATTCAAGTCGCTCAGATCGCCGGGGTAGCTTTCGATGCGGCGGATCTCCTCATAGGGCAGATGCTCCATCCGCAGATCCACGCCGTACTCGTTCTTCATACGGTACTCAAACACATCAAACTGCAGCGTACCCACAACGCCCACGATCACCTCTTCCATACCGGAATTGGGCACCTTGAAGATCTGGATGGCACCCTCCTGGGCGATCTGCTCCGTACCCTTAACAAACTGCTTACGCTTCATGGAGTCCTTGGCAGAAACGCGGCAGAAATGCTCGGGGGCGAAGGTGGGGATGCCGGAATAGAGGAACTTTTTATTTGCCACGGTGATGGTGTCACCGATGGAGAAAATACCAGGGTCAAAGACGCCAATCACGTCACCTGCGTAGGCTTCCTCCACGATTTCCCGGTCGGCTGCCATCAGCTGCTGAGGCTGGGAAAGGCGCATTTTCTTCTTGCCCTGCATATGATAATATTCCATATCCCGCTGGAATTTGCCGGAAACGATGCGCATAAAGGCCAGGCGGTCACGATGAGCCTTGTTCATGTTGGCCTGAATCTTAAAGACGAAGGCGGAGAAATCCGGGCTGAAGGCGTCGATCTCGCCGCAATCCGCCACACGGGACAGGGGCGGGGGCGTCATCTGCAGGAAGTGCTCCAGGAAAGGCTCCACGCCGAAATTGGTCAATGCAGAGCCGAAGAACACAGGGCTCAGACGGCCATGGCGCACCTCTTCCAGATCCATTTCCCGGCCGGCGGACAGCAGTTCCACATCGTCAATGAGCTGCTGGTGCTTGGCTTCACTGTCCAAAAGTTCTGCCACACGGCTGTCGTAGAGGTCAACCTCTTCCTTTTCCGCCCGGTTCTTGCCGGAAACGCCGGAGAAGAAAATCAGATGGCTCTTCTGACGATCGTACACACCCATAAAGTCCTTACCGGAGCCAATGGGCCAGTTCATGGCATAGGTTTCAATGCCCAGCTCCCGCTCCACTTCATCCAGCAGATCGAAGGGATCCCGGGTTTCCCGGTCCATCTTGTTGACGAAGGTGAAGATGGGAATATGGCGCATGGCGCAGACCTTAAACAGCTTACGGGTCTGAGGCTCGACACCCTTGGCACCGTCAATGACCATGACGGCAGCATCGGCAGCCATCAGGGTACGGTAGGTATCCTCGGAGAAGTCCTGGTGGCCGGGGGTATCCAGAATGTTGATGCAGAAACCGCCGTACTGGAACTGCATGACAGAAGAGGTGACGGAAATACCTCTCTGCTTTTCGATCTCCATCCAGTCAGAGGTGGCGGCACGGGAATTTTTCTTGCCCTTAACAACGCCGGCCTGGGCAATGGCGCCGCCGTAGAGCAGGAATTTTTCAGTCAGGGTGGTTTTACCGGCGTCGGGGTGGGAAATGATGGCAAAGGTCCGGCGGCGGCTGATCTCTTCTACTAAATTAGACATTTCTTTCCTCCTACATTTTTCTATCAAATCACTTTCGGAGGATCACGGTGGGCACAAACACAGCATATAAGCCTCCAAACGATGTTTATCGCATAATAATTCAATATACTTTACCACATTTTCCTCCGGTTTACAAGTGGCAAATAACAAGAAAAGCACCCGCAAGGGGTGCTTTTCCGTATTTTATATACGAGCCACGCCGGTGCGGCGGGCGGCATCGGCCACAGCGGCTGCCACCGCCGGACCAACACGGGAATCAAAGGGCTTGGGAATGATGTTTTCAGCAGTCAATTCTTCCTCCGAAATCAAGTCTGCGATCGCCATGGCTGCGGCCAGCTTCATTTCCTCATTGATGTCGGATGCACGCACATCAAAGGTGCCCCGGAACACACCGGGAAACACCAGCACATTATTGATTTGATTGGGATAGTCGCTGCGGCCGGTGGACACCACCTTGGCGCCGGCGGCTTTGGCTTCCTCCGGGAAGATCTCCGGAGTGGGATTGGCACAGGCAAAGACAATGGCATCTTTATTCATGGAAGCCACCATTTCCCCCGTCACGATACCTGGTGCGGAAGTGCCGATGAATACATCTGCGCCCACCAGTTTTTCTGCCAGGGTGCCGGGGGTCTGGTCGGGGTTGGTGCGCTCTGCCATTTCTGCCTGAGCCCAATTCATACCGGGGCAGCCTTCATACAGTGCGCCCATTTTATCGCACATGGTGATGTTGGTAAAGCCGGCAGACAGCAGCATCTTCACGATGGAAATGCCGGCAGCGCCTGCACCCACGGTCACCACTTTCACTTCTTCCTTCTTCTTCCCTACCACCTTCAAGGCATTCAGAAGCCCTGCCAAAACCACGATGGCAGTGCCGTGCTGGTCGTCATGGAAGATGGGAATGTCGCACTTTTCTTTCAGCTTCCGCTCGATCTCAAAGCAGCGGGGTGCGGCAATATCCTCCAGATTGATGCCGCCAAAGGAGCCGGAGATCATGTAAACGGTGTTCACAAACTCATCCACATCCTTAGTCTTCACGCACAGGGGAAACGCATCCACATCGCCAAAAGACTTAAACAGGACGCACTTTCCCTCCATCACCGGCATGCCCGCCTCCGGGCCGATGTCCCCCAAACCCAAAACCGCACTGCCGTCAGTGATCACGGCGCACAAATTGTGCCGCCGGGTCAGTTCATAGGATTTGGATACATCCTGCTGAATCTCCAGGCAGGGTTGGGCCACGCCGGGGGTATAGGCCAGGGACAGATCTGCTTTGTTAGCAACAGGCACGGTTGCCGTCACTTCGATCTTGCCCCTCCACTGATAATGCCGCTGCAGGGACTCTTTTGCGTAATCCATACATACCGCTCCTTCTTGTTTTCTTGATGCCACTATACTCTCTCCTCTGCCGAAAAGTCAATAGGAAAGCGAAAATGAGCGCCACTTTTATACAATTTTTCGAGAAAAATCCCGTAATATTTGCAGAATGATACAAAAATTTTACAACAGCCCCGTTTCACTTGACAAAAACACATATTTTGAATATTCTTTATAGTGAATAATTGCGGTGATGGGGGCCATATACACAAAACCCCTCCCCAAAACCATATTATTATAAGGAGAAGTATTATGCGTGAAAGCGGCATTTTGATGCACATCACCTCCCTGCCCGGCAACCACGGTATTGGCACCATGGGCAAGGAATCCTTCCGTTTTGTTGATTTTCTGAAGGAGTCCGGCCAGAGCCTGTGGCAGATCCTGCCCCTGACCCCCACCGGTTACGGTGACTCCCCCTATCAGTCTTGCTCCGCCTTTGCTGGCAACCATTATCTGATTGACCTGGACCTGCTGGTAGAGGAAGGTCTGCTGCAGCAGCAGGAGCTGGAAGGCATCCAGTGGTCCTACCAGGATACAAAAGTCGATTTTGGTCTGCAGTATAACAATCGGTTAAAAGTCCTGCGTCTGGCTTATAATCGTTTCGAAGGTAGCGATGCCTTCCAGAAGTTCTGTGCCGAGAACTCCCAT
The DNA here is from genome assembly GCA_045124575.1 of Faecousia sp. Classification (GTDB taxonomy): domain Bacteria; phylum Bacillota; class Clostridia; order Oscillospirales; family Oscillospiraceae; genus Faecousia. The sequence goes on along the minus strand of JBGVMD010000070.1, from coordinate 22,379 downwards.
TGGCTGGCAGACTTCACCCTGTTCATGGCGCTGAAGGATCGCTTTGGCGGCCAGCCCTGGTTCCAGTGGGAAGAGAAGCTGAAGTTCCGGGATCCGGACGCCCTGTGGCAGATCCGGCAGGAGCTGGCAGAAGAAATTCGTTTCTTCAGCTTTGTGCAGTATGTGTTCCACCGTCAGTGGACCGCTCTGAGAGAGTATGCTCATAAGAATGGTGTCCGCATCATTGGCGATGTGCCGATCTATGTGCCCCTGGACTCCGTGGAAGTATGGAGCAGCCCCGAGCTGTTCCAGCTGGATGAGACCCTGACCCCCAGTGCAGTGGCAGGCTGTCCCCCCGATGCATTCACTGCTGACGGCCAGCTGTGGGGCAACCCCCTGTACCGCTGGGACGTGATGGCCAAGAACGGCTACAGCTGGTGGATCAACCGGTTGAGCGAGGCCAACAAGCGCTATGATGTGGTGCGCTTTGACCATTTCCGTGGCTTTGAGAGTTACTGGTCCGTGCCCTACGGCAGTGAAACTGCCCGTATCGGCCAGTGGATCAAGGGACCCGATATGGACTTTATCAACGCAATGCAGAAGGCACTGCCTCAGCTACAGCTGATTGCAGAAGACCTGGGCTTCCTGACCCCCGAGGTGCTGAAGATGCGGGATGACAGCGGTCTGCCCGGCATGAAGGTTCTGGAGTTCGCTTTCGATTCCCGGGAGCCTTCCGAGTACCTGCCCCACACCTACCCCACCAATTCCGTGTGCTACACCGGCACCCACGACAACATGACCATGCGCCAGTGGTTTGAGACCGCCACCGCCGAGGCTGTGGCTTACGCCAAGGAATACATGGCGCTGACCGAAGAGGAAGGCTATGTTTGGGGCACCATCCGTACTGCCATGGCTTCTGTATCCGATCTGTGCATTGTGCAGATGCAGGATTATCTAAACCTGGGCGGCGAGGCCCGGATGAACTTCCCCGGCACCATGACGGATTGCAACTGGACCTGGAGATCCAAGGACGGCGTGTTTACTGCCGAACTGGCCCAGCGCATCAAGGCTTTGACCCGTCTGTATGGTCGCCTGGGCAAATGATCAATATTGTTAGGAGAAAATAAACGATGAGTTATAATTGTCTGAACATTTTGAAGTGGACGGAGGCCCAGCTGAAGTACACCTATGACGTGGCTCTGAAGGACGCCACCCCCCAGGAACTGCACGAGGCTCTGGGTCAGGCTGTGATGATGGCCATTTCCGACAACTGGAACCACAGCAAGAAGGTGCGTATGCATCAGCGCAAGGCTTATTATATTTCCGCTGAGTATCTGATCGGCCGTCTGGTGTATTCCAACCTGTACAACCTGGGCATTCTGGACGAGATGAAGCAGCTGTTTGCTGCCCAGGGTGTGGACCTGGCTTGCCTGGAAGAGATCGAAGACGCCGCTCTGGGTAACGGCGGTCTGGGCAGACTGGCTGCCTGCTTCCTGGATTCCGCTGCCAGCTGCGACATTCCCCTGTCCGGCTATGGTCTGCGCTACCGCTTCGGCCTGTTCAAGCAGAAGTTTGATGCCAACGGCTCTCAGAGCGAGGCCGCTGACGACTGGACCAAATTTGGTGATCCCTGGTCCTTCCGCCGTTACAACCACACCGTGAAGGTCCACTTCCCCGACCATACCGTGCTGGCTGTTCCCTACGATGTGCCCGTCATTGGCTACGGCACCCAGAACATTGGCACCCTGCGTCTGTGGCAGTGCGAGGCCGAGCAAGAGCTGGACTTTGCCGCCTTCAACGACCAGGACTATCTGCGCGCCCTGGCTGAGAAGAACAAGGCTGAGGACATCACCCGTGTTCTGTACCCCAACGACTCCACCTGGGAGGGCAAGCGTCTGCGTATCAAGCAGCAGTATGTGCTGTCTTCCGCTTCTCTGCAGGACGTGATGCGCAACTACAAGCGCGCCCACGGCAACGATCTGAGCCACTTCTCCGACTTCTATGCCGTGCAGCTGAACGACACCCACCCCGCCATGTCCATCCCCGAACTGATCCGTCTGCTGATGCTGGAGGGCATGGACTTTGACCAGAGCTTTAAGGTAGCTCAGAAGACCTTCTCCTACACCAACCACACCGTCATGAGTGAGGCTCTGGAAAAGTGGCCTCTGGATCTGCTGAACTCCGTTGTGCCGGAGATCGTTACCATTATCCGCCGCATCGACGAGAAGCTGAAGGCTGAGCACCCCGGCCTGTTCATCATCAAGGACAACACCGCACACATGGCAAACCTCTCCATCTATGTGGGCAGCTATGTCAACGGCGTTGCCGAGATCCACAGCCAGATTCTGAAGGACGACTGCTTCAAGGAGTGGTACGCCGCCTTCCCCGAGCGTTTCCAGAACAAGACCAATGGCGTGACTCCCCGCCGCTGGATGGGTCTGTGTAATCCCGAGCTGACTCAGCTGATCAAGTACCGCATCGGCGGCGACTTCCTGAAGGATCTGGATCTGCTGAATAAGCTGAAGCCCATGATTGACAATGACATGGTACAGCAGTTCAACGCTGTCAAGCGTCAGAAGAAGGAGCAGCTGTGCAAAGTGATCTACGAGCGGGAAGGCATCAAGCTGAACCCCGACTTTGTCTTTGATGTGCAGGTCAAGCGTCTGCATGAATACAAGCGCCAGCTGATGAACGCCCTGTCCATTGTGGACATCTACTTCCGTCTGAAGAATGGCGAGCTGAAGGACTTCCAGCCCACCGCCTTCATCTTCGGCGCCAAGTCCGCTCCCGGCTATGCCCGCGCCAAGGCCATCATCCGCTATATCAACCGCATCGCCCGGATGATCAACAACGATCCCGAGATGAACGATAAGCTGAAGGTCGTCTTCGTGCAGAACTACAACTGCTCCTATGCCGAGCATATCATCCCCGCTGCCGACATTTCCGAGCAGATCTCCCCTGCCGGCACCGAAGCTTCCGGCACCGGCAACATGAAGCTGATGCTCAACGGCGCTGTGACCCTGGGTACCCTGGACGGCGCCAATGTGGAGATTGCCAAGGAAGCCGGTATCGAGAACGAGTATATCTTTGGCGCCACCGTGCAGGAGATCAATGCCGGCAAGCATAACTACTGCGCTCGTGATGTGTATAACCACAACGCCAATGTCCGCCGTGCGCTGGACACCCTGGTGGATGGCACCGTGCCCACCGACGAGCAGCAGAAGGAGCTGTACCACGCTATTCTCGACGGCACCCACTGGCACAAGGCTGACCACTACTTCCTGCTGTGGGACTATCTGACCTACATTGAGGCAAAGCTGAAGGCCAACCGTGACTACGCTGACCGTTTGGCATTCGGCCGCAAGTGTCTGATCAACATCGCCTCCGGCGCCAAGTTCTCCTCCGACCGTACCATTCGTCAGTACGCCAAGGAAATCTGGCATGTGGAGCCCACCCAGTTCTAATTGAACACAAAAAGGACGCCGAAAGGCGTCCTTTTTACATATGCCATATGCAAGATACTGCATCGACGGCAAGCACTGCGCCGTCTGCGGCCAGGTCCTGGTGGCTCAGGAATACATTCCTTCCACCGGCCACAGCTTCGGCCAGTGGACCACCGTCAAGGAAGCAACCCACTCCGCTGCAGGTCTTAAGACCCGCACCTGCGCATGTGGCATGACCGAGATCCAGGAAACCGCACCTCTGGGTGGTGTTTCCCCCGCTGTGATCGTGGTGATCGCCATTGTCGCAATGGGAACCGGTGCTGCTGTGATGTACTTCATTATGAAGAAGAAGCTGGCATAAGCATACCACGAAGCACTCGGGAATCCAAAAAACAAAAGGCCGGGCTCCACAGAAATGTGGAGCCCGGTTTTTTGTTTGAATTTATTGATTGGTCTGATGCCGATGCACGCCTTCAAAAAGCTTAGAAGCACAGAGTTCCATTAAAAATTCGCCACTTCGGTGGATTTCAGCTGCAGCTGGAGCTTGTCAGCAATCAGGGCGATAAACTCACTATTGGTGGGCTTGCCTTTCGCGCTGTTGACGGTATAGCCGAAGAAGCGCTGGAGAGTGTCCAGATCGCCTCTGTCCCAGGCCACTTCGATGGCATGGCGGATAGCTCTTTCCACTCTGCTGGGTGTGGTCTGGAAAGTCTTGGCGACTTGAGGGTACAAGACCTTCGTGATGGCATTGATCACATCCATGTCATTGACGGCGATGATGATGGCCTCTCGCAGGTACTGGTAACCCTTGATGTGGGCCGGGACACCGATCTCGTGGATGATGCCGGTAACCATGGACTCAATGCTTGCCTTCTCATTGCGGCGCAAAGGGGTGATTTTTTGGTTCTCCCCGCCACGAATCTCCTCCAGCCGCTCCACCAAAGCGGTCATATCGCAGGGTTTCAGCATGAGATACCGCGCCCCCAAATTGGCTGCAGCGGCAGACACATATTCGGTGACAAATGCAGATGTAACCAAAGTGGCAGGGTGATGATCGGAGGCGGCCAGTGCCTTGAGGATGCTGATTCCATCCCGCTTGGAAAGCATCAGATCCAACACCAGAATCTGGGGTTTGAGTTCTGTGATGCGGCGCAGGGCAGTTTCTCCATCGCTGGCTGTGCCCACCACATGGAATTCCTCGGCCTGCTGCAGGGTACCCGTCAGATGGGTGCAAAATTCCTCCGCGCTGTCTGCAATAAAAATGGTAGTTCCTTTATCCATAATAAAACACTCCTATCCTGTGTTAATTTTGCCCAAGGGATTTCCCCGGAAACGACAGGAATATCCTAGCATAATAAACCTAATTTTGCAAGTTAAAACCAAAACAATCACTCGCCAACAATCGATGTTTTTCCGTCGAAAACGGACTTTTATTAAACTTTTCTTCTAATTTCGACATAGAAATGTCGAAAAATATATTGCCCCCGTCTTTCATTGTATTTGGTTGACGGCATTGGAAATCTGGTGTACAATAATGCCAGAAATCATTGGAAAGGGGCTTATACCATGAACAAAACCTGGAATTTGGATCCTATTTACAAAGGCTTCGACGACCCTGCTTTTGACGCCGATATGGCTGCGCTCAAAAACAAGGTGGACGAAATTGTCGCCTTTGCCGCACAGCTTCCCAAACTAAGTGCCCACGAGGGCTTGACCCAGGGCATCATCCTGCAGGAGCAGTTCTCCGACCTGATCAGCAAGCTGGCAGGCTATGCCTCCCTCCGTCAGTCCGCCAACACCCGTGACCCGGAAGCCGGCTCCCGCATGGGCCAAATCATGCAGCTCTACAGCGGCGTGGCCGCACCTCATGCTGCATGGAAGGATTGGGCATCCAAGCTGCCTGATCTGCAGGAAATCGTTGTCAAGGACGAAATTCTGCGGGATTACGCCTTCTTCTTCAAGAATTTGGCGGAATCCAGCAAGTATCTGCTGCCCGGCATGGGCGAGGCCATCATGGCCAAGATGGGTCTGTCCGGCGGCAGCGCCTGGAGCGATCTTCAGCAGTATCTGACCAGCACCGTGCCCGTCAGCTACAATGGTGACACCACCAACCTGTCCTCCATCCGGAATCTTGCCTATGACGCCAATCCTTCCGTCAGAAAGGCCGCCTATGAGGCTGAGATTGCCTGCTATGACCGGATCAAGGATTCCGTGGCCTTTGCGCTGAACTCCATCAAGCTGGAGACCATCTCTGACTGCCAGCTCCGCGGCTACGCCTCTCCCCTGGAGCGCACCCTGAAGCACTCCGACATGAAGCAGGAAACTTTGGACGCCATGCTGGGCGCCATGGACGAGTATCTTCCCAAGTTCTGGCAGTACCTGAAGGCCAAGGGCAAGGCACTGGGTCATGAAAACGGTCTGCCCTGGTACGATCTGTTCGCCCCCATGGGTGCTTCCTCCACCAAGTTTACCGCTGAGGACTCGCGGGAGTATTTGGTCAATCTGTTCGCCGAATTCGACAGCCAGCTGTCCAACATGGTGGCCGAAGCCTACGACAACGCCTGGATCGACTTCTATCCCAGAGACGGCAAGGCCGGCGGTGCTTTCTGCGCCGGTGTGGAATGCCTGGGCGAGAGCCGCATTCTGACCAATTTCGACGGCATGTTCACGGATGTGGTCACCCTGGCCCACGAACTGGGTCACGCCTTCCACAATCTGTGCATTAAGGATCACCGTCCTTTGAACCATGATTACTCCATGCCTTTGGCCGAAACCGCCTCCACCTTTAATGAGTGCGTGGTCATGGCCTCTGCCATTGGCAAGGCTGCGGACAAGGATGAAAAGATCGCACTGATCGAGTCCCAGTTGCAGGATGCCACGCAGATCATCTGCGACATCTACTCCCGTTTCCGCTTCGAGAAGATGGTCTTTGAAAACCGGGAGCAGATGTTCATGAATGCAGACCAGCTCTGCCAGTTCATGCTGGAGGCCCAGAAGCAGAGCTATGGTGACGGTTTGGATCACAACTGCCTGCACCCCTATATGTGGGTGTGCAAGAGCCACTACTACGGCCCCACCTATTATAACTTCCCCTACGCCTTCGGCGGTCTGTTCGCCCGGGGCCTGTATGCCCAGTACGAGAAGGAAGGCGCAGCCTTTGTGTCCAAGTACAAGAAGCTGCTGTACACCACCCCCATCGCCACCGCCGAGGATGTGGCCAAGGTTGCTGACATTGACCTGACCGACAAGGCTTTCTGGCGTGGCGCTCTGCAGACCATCGCCGATCAGATCGACCTGTTCTGCCAGCTGGTGGAAGAATAAAAAAGATAAGGTAAATTGTTGTTTAGCGTAGCAAATGGAGCGCGCAGCGCTTTTCCTCCCCTGTGCAAGGGGAGGTGGCCAAAACGTTTCATTTTGGCCGGAGGGGTTGTACAAGTACGACAATCCCTCTGTCAAAAATCATAGATTTTTGACAGCTCCCTTTGCACAAGGGAGCCTTTGGCGGCTGCGCCGCTAAGCGTGTAAACAACCATTTACATCGCAAAAGGAGTATATAATATGGATAACCGTGTTCTTTCTCTGAAAAACTTTTTGGATGGTGCTGTCAGCACCTATCACGCTGTAGCTGCCTTGAGCGATGAGCTGAAAAAGGCAGGCTACTGCCCCATTGCTGAAGCCGATGAATGGGATCTGCAGCCCGGCGGCAAGTATTTCCTCACTCGCAACGGCACGGCTCTGATGGCTTTCCGTGTTCCCCAGACTGCTCCCAAGGGCTTCCTGCTGACTGCCAGCCACTCCGACCGTCCCGGCTTCAAGGTCAAGGAAAACCCCGAACTGAAGAACGCCTACACCCGCCTGGCTGTGGAGCGTTACGGCGGCATGCTGATGTCCACCTGGCTGGATCGGCCTCTATCCATCGCCGGCCGGGTGCTGGTGGAGACCGAAAACGGCGTAGAAACCAAGCTGGTGAACATTGACCGGGATCTGCTGATGATCCCCAATGTGGCCATCCACATGAATCGTCAGGCTAATGACGGCTATAAGTGGAATCCTGCCAGCGATCTGATCCCCCTGTTCGGCGGCAAAGACGCTGCCGGCAAATTTGCCGCACTTTTGGAAGAGAGTGCCGGTGGCAAGGTGCTGGGTCATGACCTTTCCCTGTATGTACGGCAGAAGGCCACCGTATGGGGCACGGAAGAGGAATTCATCTCCTCCACCGCACTGGACGATCTGGCCTGTGCATGGTGCAGCACCCAGGCCTTCCTGAACGCCGGTGAAAGCGAAAATATGCCGCTGCTGTGTGTCTTCGACAATGAGGAAGTAGGTTCTTCCTCCCTGCAGGGCGCAGACTCCAATCTGCTGCAGATTTTGGTAGAGCGCATCTGCAAGGCACTGAAGTTGGATCTGCATCGGATGCTGGCCCAGAGTTTTATGCTCTCTGCTGACAATGCCCATGCCATCCACCCCAATCACCCCGAGTACGCCGACCCCAACAACGCCCCTGTGGTAAACCAGGGCGTGGTGCTGAAGTTCAACGCCAACCAGCGCTACTGCACCGACGGTGTTTCTGCTGCCATCTTCCGCAAGGTCTGTGCCAAGGCAAATGTGCCCGTGCAGACTTACTGCAACCGGGCTGATATGATGGGTGGCTCCACCTTGGGCAACATTTCCCTGACCCATGTGTCAGTGCCCAGTGCCGACATCGGCCTGCCTCAGCTGGCCATGCACTCCTGCTACGAGACCGCAGGTTGCAAGGATGTAGGCTATATGATCGATGCGCTGACTGCATTCTATAGCTCCACCTTCACCGCCGAGAACGGCAATTACACCCTGAAGTAAAAATCTTGCCGGCACCCGATTGGGTGCCGGCAATTACTTTATTTCAGGATTGCCGCAAGGCGGCAGGTGACATTGGCGCAGCGTTGGGCTGCGATGGCTTCAAAGGTGGGGTAATCCATCTGGGCAGAGTCGTCTGCCTTGTCGGAAATGGCCCGGATAATCACAAAAGGCACACCGTTGCGGTAAGCAGTGTGGGCAATGGCCGCGCCCTCCATTTCGGTGCACAGGGCGCCGGTTTTGGCGATGATGGCCTCCTTGGCGGGCTTGGCTGCCACAAACAGGTCACCGGTTGCAATGCGGCCGATCTTGCTGTGACCGGGATTTTCCGCTTCCGCGGCGGAAACCGCGGCGGCAATCATTGATTCATTGGCCGGAAAGGCCACCACATTCATGCCGGGCACTTTACCCATTTCATAACCGAAGTGAACACAGTCAAAATCGTGGTACATGGCATCCCGGCAGATAACCAGATCGCCAATGTCCAAATCCGCACACAGGGAACCGGCGATGCCGGTGTTCACGATATGGGTCACGCCATAGACACTACAAAGAATCTGGGCGCACATGGCGGCATTGACCTTGCCCACACCGCACTGCACCACCACGGCAGGGGTGCCCTCCAGCGTGCCCTCAAAATAGGCAGAAGCTGCATGGGTGGCGGTGGTTACATTTTCCATTTTTGCTTTCAGGGTAGCCACTTCCACATCCATGGCACCAATAATTCCAAGTTTCATATTGAATTCCTATCCTTTCATTTGTGAGACTGCCACGCCAGCATGCGCGCTGGTGTGCAACGACATATTAATCGGGGTAAATCAGGCGGGAATCGTCCACATTTTCCAACAAAGCGGCGTATTTTCTGCCCCAGAAGTTGGCCATAGGCAGGTTCATATCCAAATAATTGCCGCAATCCTTGGCGCTGGCACCGGGTACTTCTCCAGTAAATTCTGCGATAAAACGGAAGCAATCCCGCACAAGAGGCAGCGCCTCCCGGCTGGTCAGGTCACCCTTCAGCAGCAGATAGAAACCGGTGCGGCAACCCATGGGGCCAAAATACAGCACCCGCTCTTTCCAGTTCGGTTCGTTGCGCAGGTAGGTGGCCGCCAAGTGCTCCATGGTATGGATCTCCGCGGTATTCATCACAGGCTCCTCATTGGGGCTGGTCAGCCGCAGGTCAAAGGTGGTGACAACGCACTCCCCCACCCGGTCCTTGCGGGATACATACAACCCGGGCTGCAGTTTGATATGGTCAATGGTAAAGCTGGTGATCTTTTCCATATATTTCTCCTTTTCTGCTTTTTCTACCGATTATCATACCCCAAACAGACGACAAATGCAAGAAAAACATGACTTCCCACGAGCAATGGCACCTCCAGCAGAAATAGCTTGCATTTCGGGAATTTTGTCTGTATAATAATTTTGTATCCTTATGTGAAAGGCAGGGGCTGTTTATGGAAAATCAGCCTATGAAGGGAACGCGCCCCACAAATCCCCGGCGCAAGACCCGAAGCAAAATGCAAATATTCAAAGAGGTGTACCTCCCTATTCTGATTCTAGCCGCGGCGCTTCTCGTGATCGTTGGTATTGTGCTTGGTATCGCCAGTATCTTCAAGGATCCCGGTGATCCTTCCGACGGTAGTCAGTCTGTTCAGTTGCAGCAGGAAGCCACCGCCTTGTTGGATCAGGCCCAGCAGCTTGCCCTGTCCTATGATTTTGACGCGGCCTTGGAAACGCTTGCCACTTTCCACGGAAATTTGGATCAATTCCCGGAGGTGGCCGAGGCCATCGACCGCTACACGTCCGTCAAGCAGGGTATGGTGGCCTGGACCTCCGATCAGGTGCCGATTCTTTCTTTCCACGTGCTGCTTGACGATCTGATGTCTGCCCTGGAAGACCCCACCTACGGTCAAAACGGCACCAATCAGTATAACCGCAACTTTGTGACCACCGATGAGTTTACTGTCATTTTGCAGCGGCTGTACGACAACGGCTATGTACTGGTGGATCTGGATGACTTCTACATCACCGGATACAGCAACTCCAAAGGCAGCGATATTTTCTTTGAGAAGAAACTGATGCTGCCCGTCGGCAAGAAGCCCATCATCCTGACGGAGACCCACTGCAACTACTATAGCTACATGGTCGATCTCAATCAGGACGGTGAGCCGGATAAAGACGGCGCCGGTTTCGCCAGCAAGCTGTGCTGGAACAACGGTTTTTACAACCAGCAGGTCAAGGAAGACGGCTCCACAGTCACCGGTGCTTTTGATTTGGTGCCCCTGCTGGAGAATTTCATCAGCCTGCACCCGGATTTTTCCTACAAGGGTGCCAGAGCGATTCTGGCCTTCTCCGGTTACGATGGAATCTTTGGCTATCGAATCAATTCCGACAAGCTCAGCGCCGATGCCCTGGAAAAAGAGCGCAGCGATGCCACTGTGCTACTGACCAAGCTGCGGGAAGCCGGCTATACCATGGCCTGCTACACCTACCGCAATGTGGATTACAGCGTCAAGAGCGCCTCTGAAATCAAAAAGGACATTGAGCTGTGGCAGCAGGAAATCGCCCCCATTGTTGGTCAGACTGACATTCTTGTTTTCGCACAGGAAGCAGACATTGGCACCAACTACAAAAACAACGAGAAATTTGATGTGCTCTACGAAGGCGGCTTCCGCTTCTTCCTGGGCAGTTCCCCCTTCCTTTCTCGGGTGGTGGACGAAGACTACGTCCGTCACAACCGCCTGTCGGTGACCGCCTCCGCTCTGCAGCACCACAGTGATTGGTTTGCGAATATTCTGGACACTACCGCGCTTTTGAATCCCCTGCGGGGCAATATTCCCAAATAAGAAGATCAAAAATCCCGGACCGTTGGTCCGGGATTTTCATATACTGGCTTACAGTCCGCTTCCCCGCAGCTCGATGATCTGGTCACGCAGCAAGGCAGCGTACTCGTATTCCATCATGCGGGCTGCCTCTTTCATCTGCTTTTCCAAACGGGCAATTTCCTTTTCCTTCTCAGCCTTGGTCATCTTTACGCCGTTTCTTCCCTTCCGCTCGGCGGTGGGGGAAGAAATTTCGATCAGGTCACGGACGGACTTGATGATGGTCTTGGGTTCAATACCGTTGGCTTGATTGTAAGCATCCTGGATGTTGCGGCGGCGCTCAGTCTCGTCCATGGCCGCACGCATGGAAGGCGTGATATTGTCAGCATACATAATGACCCGGCCATCGGCGTTCCGGGCCGCGCGGCCGATGGTTTGGATGAGGCTGGTTTCCGAACGCAGGAAGCCTTCCTTATCCGCATCCAAAATGGCCACCAGACTCACCTCCGGCAAGTCCAAACCCTCTCGCAGCAGATTGATGCCCACCAGCACATCAAATTTTGCCATGCGAAGATCCCGCAGGATCTCCATGCGCTCCATGGCGCCGATATCGGCGTGCATATAGCGAACCTTGATGCCCGCTTTTTGCAGGTAAACGGTCAAATCCTCCGCCATTTTCTTGGTCAGCGTGGTCACCAGCACCCGCTCCTTTTTGGCGGTTCGGGCGTTGATCTCACCAATCAGGTCGTCGATTTGACCTTCAATGGGCCGCACCTCCACTTGCGGGTCCAACAGTCCCGTGGGGCGGATCACCTGCTCCACGATCTGACCGGAGCGGGTACGCTCATATTCCGCAGGGGTGGCGGAAACGTAGATGACCTGATTGATGCGGCTGTCGAATTCTGTAAAATTCAGCGGGCGGTTATCATAAGCAGAGGGCAAACGGAAGCCGTAATTCACCAGGGCGTCCTTACGGCTGCGGTCGCCGGCATACATGGCCCGGGTTTGGGGCAGGGTCACATGGCTCTCGTCAATGATCATGAGAAAATCATCGGGGAAATAGTCCAGAAGTGTGGTGGGCGGCGTGCCGGGGGCACGGCCTTGGATGACCCGGGAATAGTTTTCAATGCCGTTGCAGAAGCCGATCTCCGTCAGCATTTCCAGATCATAATTGGTGCGCTGGGCGATGCGCTGGGCTTCGATCAGCTTATTTTCGCTGCGGAAGAACTCCACCTGCTGATCGCATTCCTTCTGAATTTCCAGCATGGCCCGCTGCAGTTTTTCTTTGGAGGCCACATAGTGGCTGGCAGGATAAATGGCCACATGGTCGAGGTAGCGCTCAGCGATACCGGATACTGCATTGATTTCCGAAATGCGGTCCACCTCGTCACCAAAAAATTCCACCCGGATGGCTTTCCCTGACCAATAAGCGGGGTAAATTTCCAGCGTATCTCCCCGGACACGGAATTTATTACGGGAAAAGTCCAGATCGTTGCGCTCATAGCGGATCTCCGTCAGCTTTTTCAGCACCGCATCCATGGGATATTCGTTGCCCACCCGCAGGGAGATCACCATGCTCTTATAATCGATGGGGTCGCCCAGACCGTACAGGCAGCTGACAGAGGAAACCACGATCACGTCCCGCCGCTCAAACAGGGCGGCAGTGGCGGAATGGCGCAGGCGGTCGATCTCCTCGTTGACGGCGGAATCTTTTTCGATATAGGTGTCGGTGTGGGCAATATAGGCTTCCGGCTGATAGTAATCATAATAGCTTATGAAATACTCCACTGCGTTATTAGGGAAAAACTCCCGGAATTCCGAGCAAAGCTGGGCCGCCAGGGTCTTATTGTGAGCCAGCACCAGGGTTGGCCGGTTCACCTTCTCAATGACGGAAGCCATGGTAAAGGTCTTGCCCGAGCCGGTGACACCCAAAAGGGTCTGCTCCCGAAGGCCCCAGTTGACACCATTGCTGAGGGCTTCAATAGCGGCAGGCTGGTCGCCGGAGGGCTTATATTCTGAAATCAGTTCAAAATGATCCATAGTCGCTCCTATACGTAAGCACCGTTCGTGCCGGGTCGGTAATGACCCGACTGCACCAGGGACACATAGTCATCATCGGCCACGATCAGGTGGTCCACCAGCACCACGTCCACCGCTGCCAAAGCCGCCGCCAGCCGCTGGGTGACCATCACATCCTCATGGGAGGGAATGGCCACGCCGCTGGGATGGTTATGGGCCAGCACCACAGAGGATGCCTTTTCGGCCAGTGCCACTTCCACCACCCGCCGAGGAGAAATGACGGCGGCGTTGATTTCGCCCTCCCCCACTTCCCGGCAGGATAGCACATTGCAGTTGGCATTCAGGCACAGCAAGAAGACGGTTTCCTTCTGCCGTCCGATAAAATAGGGCAGCAAAAAGTTGCCACAGTCATCCAGATCGGTCATCATGGCTCCCTTGCGGGCGCTGTCCACCTGATAAAAGCGGCCGGACTGCTTCACCAGATGAAGAAAAGTGGCGGTATTTTGCCCCACCCCGGGCACCTGCATCAGTTCTTCCACCGATGCATCCATCACCCGAGAGACAGAGCCAAACCGATTCAGAAGGGCATGGGCCAGTTCATTGGTATCCCTGCGGGGAATACAGAAAAACAGCAGCAATTCCAGCACCTGCGCGGAGTCAAAATGATCCAAGCCTTCTCTGCGGAAGCGCTCCATCAGTCGCTGCCGATGTCCATCATGAATTGACATTCTTTCACCACTTTCTATGGATTATTCTTGCTTTTTTCCATTTTATTCGTTAGAATAAAACCAAAGGCGAATTTTGTCGAAACCGCCTGCGGTAATTTTTGTTTTTTTACGCATCCTATACCAAAAGGAGGAGGACCATGGAAACACAATATCATACACCCATGCTGGAGCTGATGCTCCGTCCCGCCTTCTGTGTATCCGGCGGCAAGATCACCAAAATCAACGGCGCCGCTGCCCCGTATCTGCTCAGCGAAGGCATGGAAATTCTGCCCCTGCTGGCCACCGGTGTTGAGGAATATCAAGCCTTTGAAGACGGATGCCTGTATCTGACCCTTTCCATCGGCGCCCGAAAAATCGGCGCCACCGTCGTTCCTATGGATGGTAGTCATCTGTTTTTGTTGGAGCAGCCCGGTGACATGACGGAACTGCGGGCCCTTTCCCTGGCAGCTCGGGAGCTGCGGGGGCCGCTGAACGGCATGAGCATTGCCGCCAGCCATCTGTCCTCTGATGAGCCGGAGCACCTGGCCCAGCTAAACCGCCGGATGTATCAAATGATGCGAATCGTCAGCAACATGTCCGATGCTGCCCAGTATTGTGAAGCTGGGGAAGTTCAGATGGAAGGCATCGAGATCTGCAGCTGGTTGGAAGAACTTTTGAGCAAGGTTGCCTCTCAACTCAAGGAAGCAGATCTTACCCTCCACTATACCCTGCCCGCCGCACCCATCTACACCGTGGCAGATATGGAAAAATTGGAGCGGGCTGTGTATAACCTGATTTCCAATGCCGCCAAGCACACCGCTCCCGGCGGTAAGATCACCGTTCAGCTGGTACACCGGGGACGGCTGTATCTGTCGGTGACGGATGAGGGCGATGGCATGGACAATGGCACATTAGGAAATGTCTACACCCGCTATTTGCGCACCCCCGCTGTGACCGACGGCCCCGAGGGCATCGGTCTGGGCATGGTACTGGTGCGATCCGTCGCCACCATGCATGGCGGCACAGTGCTCATGGACGCGCCTCAGGGTAAGGGCACCCGGGTCACCATGACCATTCAGCTTCGCCAAAACGGCAGCATTCAGCTCCGCAGTCCCCTCCTGCGCATTGACTACGCCGGTGAACGGGATCACTGTCTGCAGGAGCTGGCGGATGTACTGCCGGCCCGGCTGTACGCCCCGGAAAAAGTTTGATTTTACAGAGCGCCGCAATCGCGGCGCTCCTTTTTTTTTACAAATACTTCTTCAAATACTGGCCGGTGTAGCTTTCGGGGACGGATGCCACTTCCTCAGGTGTGCCGCTGGCCACCACGTAGCCGCCGCCGTCGCCACCTTCAGGGCCAAGATCAATGATATGGTCGGCGGTTTTTATCACGTCCAGATTATGCTCGATCACCAGCACCGTATTGCCCGCATCCACCAGGGTCTGCAAAACATCAATAAGCTTGTGCACATCGGCGGCGTGTAGGCCGGTGGTTGGCTCGTCCAGCACATAAATGGTACGGCCGGTAGATACCCGGGCCAGCTCCGTGGCCAGTTTCACTCGCTGGGCTTCGCCGCCGGAGAGGGTGGTGGAGGACTGGCCCAGTTTCACATAGCCAAGGCCCACTTCCACCAGGGTTTGAGCCTTACGGTGAATCTTCGGCAGATTTTCAAAGAACTCCATGGCCTCTTCTGCCGTCATATCCAGTACCTGGGAGATGTTCTTGCCCTTATACAGCACTTCCAGGGTCTCCCGGTTGTAACGGGCACCCTTGCAAACCTCACAGGGCACATATACATCCGCAAGGAAATGCATTTCGATTTTCACCAGGCCATCGCCGCTGCAGGCTTCGCACCGGCCACCCTTGACATTGAAGGAGAAGCGGCCCGGGCCATAACCCCGCATTTTTGCGTCGGCAGTGGAGGCAAAAAGGTCACGAATATCGTTAAAGAGGCCTGTATAGGTGGCCGGATTGCTGCGGGGCGTACGGCCAATGGGGCTCTGGTCAATGTCGATGACCTTGTCCAGATGCTCCAAGCCCTCCACGCAGCGACATTTTCCGGGCCGGGTGCGGGCGTGGTTCAATTTGCCCAGCAGGGTCTTGTTGAGAACCTCCCCTACCAGGCTGGACTTGCCCGATCCGGACACACCGGTGACACAAGTCAGGGTGCCCAGAGGGATATTCACATCCACATCCTTCAAATTATTCTCCGATGCCCCCCGGACGGTCAAGGTTCCGCCGTTGCCGCTTCTGCGGCGGGAGGGTACGGGGATCTTTTTCACGCCGGATAGATACTGACCAGTGAGGGATCTTTCGCAATTCAAAATATCCTGCAAGGAACCGGCGGCCACGATTTCGCCGCCGTGAGAACCGGCGCCGGGGCCCACGTCCACAATATAGTCCGCCGCCCGCATGGTGTCCTCGTCATGCTCCACCACAATAAGGGTATTGCCAATGTCCCGCAGGTGCTTCAGAGTCGCCAGCAGTTTGTCGTTGTCCCGCTGGTGCAGGCCGATGGAAGGCTCATCCAAAATATACAGCACGCCCATCAAGCTGGAGCCGATCTGGGTAGCCAAACGAATGCGCTGGCTCTCGCCGCCGGACAGGGTACCGGCCGCCCGGGACAGGGTCAGATAGCCCAGGCCCACATCCTCCAAAAACTGCAGGCGGGATTTGATCTCCCGGACGATCTGCTCGGCAACCAAGGCCATATTGCCCTCCAGGTGCAGTTCATCCACAAAACGCAGCGCATCCCGGACGCTCATACGGCAGAAATCCATGATGCCGATGCCCCCCACCGTCACAGCCCGGGCGATGTCAGAAAGACGGTCGCCATGGCAATGTGGACAGGGAGCGCTGGACATACATTCTTCCAGTTCTTTCCGGGCGGCGTCGGACTGGGTTTCCCGGTAACGGCGGGAAATATTATTGAGAATACCTTCCCAGGGCTGTTCCAGCACACCCATGCCGTTGCCCCGGTTATAGGTCATCCGCAGTTTTTCGCCCCGGGTGCCGTTGAGGATGATGTCCATGGCCTCGGGAGACAGGGTCTTCACCGGAGCGGTGAGGGAAAAGTGATATTTTTGCGCCAGCGCCTCAAAATACATCCGGAAGATAGAGTCCGTGCGGGCCGTCTGCCAGCCACTGGCCTGAATGGCACCGTCGAAAATGGACTTATCCTTATCAGGGATCACCAGGTCCGCATCGGCGATCAGCTGGAAGCCCAGACCGGTACAGCTGGGACAGGCGCCGCTGGGATTGTTGAAGGAGAACATTCTGGGTTCCAACTCCGTCAAGCTGATGCCGCAATCCTCGCAGGCATAGTTTTGGGAGAAGGTCAGTTCTTCGTCGCTGCCGGGCAGCTGGATGGTGACGATGCCACCGGAATGGACGCAGGCGGTTTCAATGGAGTCGGTCAGACGGCGGCGCAGACCTTCCTTCAGCACAAGACGATCCACCACCAGTTCGATGGTGTGCTTTTTGTTCTTTTCACAGGGAATGGTTTCCGTCAGATCATATAGGATGCCATCCACCCGGACACGGGCGAAGCCCTGCTTGCGGGCATCCTCGAACACCTTCTGGTGCTCGCCCTTTTTGCCCCGGATCACGGGAGAAAGGACGATGAAACGGGTTCCCTCCCCCATTGCCTCCACCCGATCCACGATTTGATCGATGGTTTGGCGGGAGATCTCCTTGCCGCATTTGGGACAATGGGGCACACCCACTCTGGCCCACAAAAGACGCAGATAATCGTAGATCTCCGTCACCGTACCCACGGTGGAGCGGGGATTTTTGGAGGTGGTCTTCTGGTCGATGGAAATGGCGGGAGAAAGGCCGTCGATGGAGTCTACATCCGGCTTATCCATCTGACCCAAAAACTGGCGGGCATAAGAGGAGAGGCTCTCCACATAGCGGCGCTGGCCCTCGGCATAGATGGTGTCGAAGGCAAGGCTACTTTTTCCCGAACCGGAAAGGCCGGTAAAAACCACCAATTTATCCCGGGGGATGGTTAAATTCACATTTTTCAGGTTGTTTTCTCTTGCACCCTGAATGATGATCTTATCGTTCATAAGCGTATCCTCGCTTTTTTATCGTTCTGAATATTATATCATATTTTCTGCAGTGGTACAAGTAGGAATTCAAACAAAATTTCGAAAGCAATCCCTCATTTTCTCCATTTCGAGGTTGCATTTTACTTGCGTTTAATGATATAATATTTTTTAGTGATTTTTAGATTTCCTCAAGAGAGGTAAGACTATGTTTGGAAGAAACAGTGAAACCTGGCTGATCGTGGGTCTTGGCAACCCCGGCCGGGAATATGAAAAGGCCCGCCACAATGCCGGTTTTCGTGCCTTAGATATTTTGGCGGATAAACTGGGCTGCAAGGTGGACAAGGCAAAATTTCAGGGGCTGTACGGTCAAGTAAATCACAAAGGCCGCAAGCTTCTGCTGCTGAAGCCCCAGACCTTTATGAACCTGTCGGGCCGCAGTGTGCTGCAGTTGAGCGCCTTTTTCCATGTGCCGCCCCAGAACATCATCGTACTTTTCGATGACATTTCTTTGGAGCCCGGTCGTCTGCGGCTGCGGAAAGACGGCTCTGCCGGCGGACACAACGGCATCAAGTCCATCATTGCGGAACTGGGCAGTCAGGAATTCCCCCGGGTGAAGATTGGTGTTGGTGCCAAGCCCCATCCGGATTTTAATCTGGCGGACTGGGTGCTGTCGGCTTTTTCGGCACAGGAAGAAAAGGCACTGCAGCCGGCTTTGGAGCGGGCAGCAGATGCGGCGCTGGCCATTGTGGAGCTGGGCGTGCCCGAGGCATCCAACCGCTACGGCGGCATGAAATAAACTTGTCAAATAACCACGGAGAGGGGGTATTTTCCCCCTTTCCGCATTGCCACGTTTGGAGATGGATTTATGAATCAACTCATTACATTTTTACAAAATATCCCGGAATATAAGGCGCTGGTGCAGGGACTTGAGAAGGATCAATCCGCCGCTGTTACCGGTATTGGGCAAATCAACCGCAGTCATCTCATCGCCGGCTTACGGCGGGATCTGAAGCGGCCTGTTGTTATTATTTGTCAGGATGACATAGCCGCACGGCGAATGCAGGAAGAGCTGCACGCCTTTTTGGGAGAAACTGCCCCGATCCTCCCCAGCCGGGAGCTGACGCTGTATGACAGCGCCGTGGTGAGCCGTGCCTGGGAGCAGAAGCGACTGCGGCAGCTGTATGACCTTTCTCTGGGCAAAGTGCCCCTGCAAATTCTCACTTGGGAATCCCTTTCCCAACGCACCATCTCCCGCACTGCGCTACAAGCGGCGGCTTTCACCTTGGAAGTGGGCGGGGAATACGTCCCGGAGCACATTGTTTCCCGTCTGCTGGGGGCAGGCTACACCCGCTGCGGTATGGTAGAAGGCCCGGGTCAATTCGCCCTGAGAGGCGGCATTTTGGACATCTTCTCCCCTGCCGCCGATCAGCCCTTCCGCTGTGAATTCTTTGGTGACGAGCTGGACACCATGGGCTATTTTGACCCCGCCACCCAGCGCCGTACGGAGAATGTGGACGTAGTGGTGGTGCTGCCGGTGGGCGAAACCCAACCCATGCTGCACCCGGGCGGGATAGATGGACTTTGCGACGATCTGCGCAGCATGATCGCCCGGCAGCGCCGCCGAAAGAATCCCAACGAAGAACTGATCAAGACGCTGGAAAAAGATCTTGAAAAATACGAAAATGGTCTAAATAATCCAGCATCTGACCGCTATATGGCGCTGATTTATCCGGAATTCTCCACAGCTATAGAATTTGTTCCGGCAGATGCGGTGCTGGTGCTGTGCGATCAGGGCAGCCTGCAGCGCTCCGCCCGGGCGAGAACGGAAGAAATGGGCATCCAGTTGGACAGTCTGCTGCAAAACGGCATGGTGGCCGGCGAACTGTGCGACTATGTGTGCCAGTGGGAGGATTTCTGCGAGCGGCTGAGCAATCGGGCGGTGGCCTATTTGGATGCATTCAGCGGTTCTTCCTATCCGGAAGAAAACCGTCCCAGTCAACTGCTTCCCATGACCGCCAAGCAATTACCCAGTTATGGCGGCAATTTGGACACCGCCGCCTCGGACCTTGCTCATTATCAAAAACAGGAATTCCGCTGTCTGGTGCTGTGCGGCAGCCGCCGCAGAGCGGAAATGCTGCAGGAAATGCTGGGGGCGAAAAATCTGTCCGCCTTCCTGTGCATTCCCCTGGTGCGTCTTCCCGAAGAGGGTCAGATCCTGCTGGCAGAGGGTACGCTCCCCTACGGCATGGAGTACCCCACCGCAAAATTGGCGGTGCTGACGGAAGGCCAGCTGATGAGCAAAACCGCCCCCAAGAAGAAGGCGGCAAAGAAGGGCGCTACCAACCGTCAGAAACTCAACTCCTTTACAGACCTCTCCCCCGGAGATCTGGTGGTGCATGAGAATTACGGCATCGGCCGGTTTGTGGCCATGGAGCAGATCAAGGTGGATGGCGCTGTCAAGGATTATGTAAAAATCGCTTATCAGGGTTCGGATACCCTGTTTGTTCCCGCCACCCAGCTGGATATGGTCAGCAAATACATTGGCGGCGGTGGTGAAGATGCCAATATCAAGCTGAATAAAATCGGCACCGACGCCTGGCAGAAAACCAAGACCAAGGCCAGGAAGGCCGCCAAGGATATGGCAGCTGAGCTCATTAAACTCTATGCCGCCCGAAAGCGGCAGGAGGGCTTTGCCTTTGCTGCCGATACCCCCTGGCAGCAGGAATTTGAAGACAATTTCCCCTACCCGGAAACCGACGATCAGCTGCGCTGTATTGCGGAAATCAAGGGTGACATGGAGTCCCCCATCCCTATGGACCGATTGCTGTGTGGCGATGTAGGCTTCGGCAAGACGGAAGTGGCGCTGCGGGCTGTTATGAAGGCCGTCATGGACTCAAAGCAGGTGGCAATTCTCGTTCCCACCACGGTACTGGCCCAGCAGCATTATCACACCGCTGTATCCCGTTTCCGAGGATTCCCTGTGAATATCGATGTTCTCAGCCGTTTCCGCACCCCCACGGAGCAGAACCGCACCCTGCAAAATGTGCGGGCCGGTACGGTGGATTTGGTGATCGGCACCCACAAGCTACTGCAAAAGAGCGTGCAATTTAAGGATTTGGGTCTGCTGATCGTGGACGAGGAGCAGCGTTTCGGTGTCAGCCACAAGGAGCGGCTGAAGGAGCTATCCCAGGGCGTGGATGTGCTGACCTTGTCCGCCACTCCCATTCCCAGAACCTTGAATATGGCCCTAAGCGGCATCCGGGATATGTCCACCATTGAAGCGCCCCCCTCTGACCGCTACCCGGTGCAAACCTTTGTCATTGAGCACAACAACGCCATCATCGACGATGCCATCCGCCGGGAGATCGAACGAGGCGGTCAGGTGTACTACCTGCACAACCGGGTGGAGACCATTGACCAGTGCGCTTCCGCCCTGAAGCGGCGCATCCCCGGTCTTTCCGTGGCAGTGGCCCACGGAAAAATGGGCGAGGACGCTCTGGGCGATGTGATGCAGTCCATGGCCGATGGGGATATTCAGGTGCTGGTGTGCACCACCATTATCGAAACCGGCTTGGACATTCCCAATGCCAACACCCTGATCATCGAAAATGCCGACCGTTTCGGCCTTTCTCAGCTGCATCAGCTGCGCGGTCGTGTGGGTCGCTCCACCCGTCACGCCTATGCCTACTTTACCTATCGCCCGGACAAGGCGCTGACAGAAATTGCGGAAAAGCGGCTTTCCGCCATCCGGGATTTTGCCGAATTCGGCTCCGGTTTCAAGATTGCCATGCGAGATTTGGAAATTCGCGGTGCGGGCAATCTGCTGGGTGCGGAACAGTCAGGCCACATGATGAGTGTGGGTTACGATATGTATCTGAAGCTGTTGGACGAAGCGGTACTCGAAGAGCGAGGCGAAGCCCCCAAGGTGCCGGATTGCACCGCCGACCTGAATGTCACCGCCAATGTGGACAAGGACTACGTTGCCCGGGGCGAGGAGCGAATGGATCTTTACCGCCGCATGGCGGCCATCCGCAGCCAGCAGGACGCCGACGATCTGCTGGATGAAGTAATCGACCGCTACGGCGAACCCCCCAAGGGCGTGCTGAATCTCATCGACATCGCCCTGCTGCGTGCAGATGCCAAGATCTGCGGCATCACCGACATCAAGCAAAAGGCCAGCGATGTGCTGCTGACCCTGGCGGAAATGGATTTTGAGTCCATCAGCGCCATCTGTGCTGACCCGGATTACAAAGGCCGGCTGTTCTTCGTGGCCACCGCCAAAATGCCCACCCTGCGGCTGAAGCTGCACACCAAGGCAGACAGCCTCAAGCAGACCAAGGCGTTGGTAGCAAGAATGAAGCAGCAACGCAAATAATAATCAAAAAGGGCCTGTTGCAAAATGAAAGTTTTGCAGCAGGCCTCTTTTTGTGTTATGGAGCGGTTTTGGGTTACCTTTCGGGTGCGAGAATTGCAAACTGGTGTTATTTAGGGTACAGCAAAACTGACCGAGAGGATTCTCA
>JBGVMD010000069.1:0-30903 GCA_045124575.1 Faecousia sp. | reverse complement strand
ATACATTGACTATTACAACAATAGGAGAATTCAGCGCAAAACAAAATGGATGCCTCCCTCTAAATTTAGGGAAGCATCCATGATGCAAAACTAATTCTTCAATTCAAATGACTGTGTCCAGAAAATTGGGTACATATCAGTCTCCCCTTCCGGTTTTTATCGTATGTATCTTACTGGTTGTTCTTCTTGGCGTTGCGGATGGCCAGGATACGGTTCATCTCGTTATAAACGATCATGTAGCCCTCGTCCACGCCCATGCCGGGCTTGGCCAGGATCTGCACAGGCTGGGTAGCCATAGCGCAGTGGACGCAAACCTGTGCGGAGCGGTCAGTTTCGTTGCAAGTACCACCCTGGTAAGCGCCGATGCCCTTTTCCTTGCAGTACAGCACAGCCTCGATGGTGTTGTTGATGCCACCCAGGTCAGGGGTCTTGATCTGCACCATGTGGCCAGCCTTATTGTCAGCGAACAGCTTGATATCCTCCAGGGTGTTGCACCACTCGTCAGCCACCAGCTCCACATCGCAGCCGCGGCGATCCAGCTCGGCGGTCAGGCCAGCCAGTGCGATCATCTGGGTCTCACGGTCGGTGTCGCAGTCCATGGGGCCTTCGATGCGCAGATGGAAGGGCTTTGCAGTCTTGCCCAGCTTCTCGATGTAGTCAGCCATGGCGGTGTAGTTGTTATTGCCGAAGATAGCACCGATGGTGCCGTACACGTCGATGTGGAACACAGGGAGGTAATCCTCGCTGGAACGGTGCTCCAGGATACGGTCACGCAGCCATGCCACATAGGCCTCCAGCTTCTCGCCGTTCAGGCCCAGCTTATCTTCCACATTGTTAATGAGGGCGTGGGGCAGAACCTGAGCGCCCTTAATGATCATCTTATCAGCGCCGTTGTAACGATCGTCACCGGACTGGGTGAAGATGTCGATGGGCTTTTCGGACACAGTGCAGCCGTACTCGTCAGCCACCACTTCGCACATCAGACGGCCGGTAGCCTTGGCGACGGCATCCAGGATGGCCTGGGACATACCGTAGCGGATGGCGGTGTGCAGGCGCTTGCCCTCCACCTGGATGGCTTCCATCATGGTAGGCAGCGCACGGAAGTTGTCGGCTTCCTTGCCAACCAGCTGGGGCTTAATGTACTTGTCGATGATCGGAATAAAGTCCTCGGCCAGGAACAGGGGGTCACGGCCGCCGGCACCGGAATACTGAACAGCAGCGCAGTCGCCCAGAGCGATCTGGCCATCTTCCAGAATCAGCATGACGGAGATGGATTCACCGGCCTGACGAACAGAACGGAAACCCTCAGTCACAGGGGCGCCCACATAGAACACGCCATCGTGGCCGGCGCCGCCCTTGATGGCGCGCTGGTCGTCAAAATAGAAGCCGGTACGGCCACCGGAGCAGACAACATCGATAATTTTCATGCAGTATAATCTCCTTGTCGCATTTTGAATGCATAATGCAGAATGCAGAATGCAAAATTGTGGTATCGCCTACGGCGATGATTTGAATAATTATGAATGATGCATTATGAATTTTGCATTAATATTTGGGACGGCCCACCAGACGGCCCTTGCCGATGGCGTAAACATCGTCCACCACCATCTGGAAGGAAGCCTTGCGGCCCTCAGCCTGGGCACGAGCCTCGATCTTGGAGGCGTGGAAGTCCTTCAGTTCCTTGGTGAAGGGCAGGTTGCCGGTGTTCAGGATTCGGATAGCACCGTCGTTATCACGGCAGGGCAGCATCAGACCGGCATTGGCACGGCAGGGAGCGAAAGGAACGTCCAAGACGCCTGCCTGCACACCGCGGCAGATACCCACAGCGATATCGCCATTACCCAGCTCGAAGCACTTGTCCACGATGCAGCGGGTTTCCTGGCGGATGATCTCCTTCTCCTCTTCCAGAGAAGCGGACTGGAAGGTCTGCTCAGCCAGCATGTTAACCACCTGCTTGGTGCAACGCAGGCCCTCCGCATTGGCTTCCATGGTGGGGATACCCACAGCCTCGTGGGGGGTCTTGACGATGACCTTGGTGGCCTTTGCCAGAGCGGCGATCAGAGAGCCGCTGGAGATAACGCCGAAAGCCTTGGCTTCGTCAGCAGGGAAACCACCCATCCACTGGTGCAGAACGGTGGTGACCTGAACGTCATTGTAGCCATACTTGTGGAGATACTCATCGGTCAGCTCTTCCAGGGTACGGATGGCGGCGATGTCCTGCACCAGGTTGCCGCACTGGCCATAGCCGACGGTGATGTTCTTAACGCCCTGCTCAGCAGCCAACAGCGCCTCAATGATAGCGGCAGCGTGAGAGATGCAGGGAGGCACCAAGGTGCCGGTCAGGGGGCCGTAGGGTTCACGGTTGATGGAAACGCCCATTTCCTCGTACAGGCCGGTCAGACGGTCAACGTACTGCCAGTCCTTAATGGTGCGCTCCATGGGAATGTTCTTGCAGTAAGGCAGGTTGTAGGAAATACCGCCGCCTTCGTAGGAAGTAAAGCCGCCGGCATAGGTAATTTCAGTCAGCAGTCTTGCATCGGGCGTGCCGTGGCGGACCTGCATGGGCAGGTTGACGGACTCGATGACCTGGCGGCACTTGGCCACGCCGTGGTTGACCGCAGGGAAGCCATTCATCATGGCACGACCCAGACGGATGGACTCAGCAATGCCGTTCTCGGCCTCTTCATAGCGGTTCTGACGGGTATAGGAGTCGATGGTGGAAGGCAGCAGATCGGCCTCACCATACTTTTCCAGATACTGCATCAGCTTGATATGCTCTTCCACCACGGGAACACCGGCACGGGGCTGCACCAAGGTGCGGCCATCCCGCTTGGCGTCCAGCAGCTTCTTGGAGAAATTGCGGCTTTCGGGCATGGACTTGTGGTAGGCCACAGCCTCCTCCAGGTTCACATCCTTGCCGGTGGGCCACTGGGTCAGGATTTCCTGACGGAGTGCGAAAAACTCATCATTGGAAATGCGCTTATTCTGAATGTCCATAATACTCCAACTCTTTCTTCATGATTCTCAGGGCCTGCTGGGGATATCGGGTTGCGATGAGTCCCATAGCGGCCAGGATATAGGTTCTGTCCACCCATACCGAAGCGTTTTTCGGGCGCAGGGACATGGGCTGTGCGGGAGAATAGAGGGCATGTTTTGCGATTTCGGCGGTGCGCCGGGTATGAATCAGACTGCCGCCGGTAACAACAATTTGCTTTACCTTCGAAAGGTTTTTACCAGACTGCACATAGGTAAGACCCATCATGGTGTAGGTTTCCTCCATGGTACCGGCATGGCGGGCAACCGCCGTTTCAATGGCCATGGAGGCAAGAGCAAAGTCCAGCTGCTCCAGTTCCGCATTGCCATCCGGAACAGAGTCGGTGTGCTCCCGCAACCAAGTGACCAACTCTTCCACCCGCTGGGGGGCAAGGCCGGCGATCTTGGCAACACGGTCTGTACCAGCCGCTTCCAAAATGCCCCGGACGGAGTAGCGCATGCCGATGTCGCCTTCCACCGTCCGCTTGGCAAAGGGTTCGGGGATGCCCTTATAGACGGTGTTCATGGTTTCGGGCATGCCGTCCGCCATGGAATAGATATCCGTGGTAGCGCCGCCCACGTCAACAGCGATCAGATCACCGATGCCCAGTTCTCCATCGCAGCCTTCGGAGAGTAACTGCATGGCCTGCATGACAGCAGAGGGAGTAGGCATCATGATGTCGCTAAGCAACTCTGTGGCACGGCTCAGACCCTTGGCGTGGATGATGCGGCCCAGAAAAATCTCCCGGATCTGCTTCTGGGTGGGCTCAATGTTCAGCACGCCGAACTTGGGCATCACATTGGGGCAGACATAGGTCTCGAACTTTTCCAAGTATCGCTGGCACTGCCGGGCAGCAGTACGGTTGCCGGCGATGACCACCGGGAACTTGGGTTCCAACTGGGCGAGCATCTGGGCATTGTGGAGAATGCAGGCGGTGTTGCCACCGTCGGTGCCGCCCACCAGCAGGAAAATATCCGGCTGCAAAGCTGCGATCTCCTCCAAATCATCCTCCGTCAGCTGGAAGGAATAAAGACCCACGATTTTGGCGCCGGCACCAAGAGACGCCAGCTTGGCTGCCTCGCTGGTCAGCTCCGGCACAAGACCGCTGGCCACCATCCGCAGGCCACCAGCGGCAGAGGAACAGGCGAAAGTCTCCGCAAATTCCAACTTGCCGATCTTCTCTTCCAGAAGCCGCAGACCCTTTTCCAGGCCATCGTTAATATCGGATTGGACTGTGGTATAGGATTGGGCCGTACCTAAAATACGCTCCCCTTCCACATCCACAGCGGTCAGTTTCGTATATGTAGAACCAAAGTCAATTAAGAGAACGGGTTTCACACCTGCTCACCGTCCATGTGCAGCAGCTCACGCAGGGCTGCAATGGTGGTCTCGGGGGCAGTGCCGGGAGGGAATGCACGGTCGAAGCCCATATCCTTGAAGCGGCGCTCCACATCCTCAAACTGCTGCTTGCCGATGACGATATTGCCACCAACCACCAGGGGGATACCCACCAGGCCGGCTTCGTTGCACTTTTCACGCATGCCACGGCAGTCCAGCTCGCCCTGACCATACAGGGAGGACACCACGATGGCGTCAGCATCGGACTCAATGGCTGCGGCGATATACTCTTCCTGGGAAACCATGACGCCCAGGTTCACCACCTCAAAACCGGCCTCAGTGAAGGCATGGTAGAGGATCTTATTGCCGACAGCGTGGACATCAGCGCCAATGACACCAATGACCAGAACTTTTTTCTTGTCTGCAGTCATAAATTGCACCTCATAAGTACATAATTATTGGGTTGCCAGATACATATCGTACCACCCTATATGCTACCTTTTTTTGTGAATTTTGTCAAGCCGTTTTGGTGATTATTTCTTAACTTTGGGCGGTGTAACCGAAAAGAAAAAGGTGCGCCGAGGGCGCACCTTTTATAGTTTATTCCATTGTTTCCAGGTAGTTTGCCATGCCGGTTTCGTAGAGATTATTGCCCTCAGAGTCAATAATGACCACCACGGGAAAATCTTTTACTTCCAGACGGCGGATAGCCTCTGCGCCCAGGTCTTCGTAGGCGATAACCTCAGCCTTCTTGATACACCGGGATAGCAATGCGCCGCAGCCGCCGATGGCGCCAAAGTACACAGCGCCATGCTCCTTCATAGCGGACACCACGGCCTCGTTGCGCTTGCCCTTGCCGATCATACCGGTCAGGCCCATGCTGATCAGAGTGGGGCTATAAGCATCCATACGGTAGGCGGTGGTGGGGCCGGCGGAGCCAATAACCTCACCGGGCTTAGCGGGCGTAGGACCCACAAAATAGATCACGCCGTCGGTCACATCCAAAGGAAGTTCCTTCCCCTGGGCGGCCAGTTCGCACAGCCGCTTGTGGGCGGCGTCACGGGCCGTATAGATCACGCCGGACAGCAGCACACTGTCGCCAGCCTTCAAAGAGCGGGCGGTTTCCCGGCTCATAGGGACAGTAATGTTCATGGCCATATCACAGCACCTCCGTCTGATGGCGGGTCACATGGCAGTTGATGTTTACTGCCACGGGAAGGCCCGCAATATGGGTGGGACACTGCTCAATATGTACCGCCAGGGCCGTGGTCTTGCCGCCGAAGCCCTGAGGGCCGATGCCGAGGGCATTGACCAGTTCCAGCAGTTCCTTTTCCAGTTCTGCATAGAAGGGCACGGGATTAGGCTCTCCCGCGTGACGCATCAGTGCCTTCTTTGCCAGGTAGGCAGCCTTGTCGAAGGTGCCGCCCACACCCACGCCCACCACGATGGGAGGACAGGGATTGGGGCCAGCTTCCTTTACCACCTGCACCACAAAATCCTTCACGCCCTGCAGACCGTCGGACGGCTTGAGCATTTTGATCTGGCTCATATTCTCGCTGCCGAAGCCCTTGGGGGCAACGGTGATCTCGCAGATGTCACCGGGGACGATATCGAAATAGATCATAGCGGGGGTATTGTCGCCGGTATTCACACGATCCAGGGGATCCCGGACCACGGATTTTCTCAGGTAACCCTGGCTGTAGCCCTGGCGCACGCCCTCGTGGATGGCCTCGTTCAGGTCGCCCTGGATATGAACCTCCTGACCCAGCTTCACAAAGACGCAGGCAACGCCGGTGTCCTGGCAGATGGGGCAGTTTTCCCGGTCAGCGATCTGATAGTTTTCCATAATGCGCTCCAGGATCTCCCGGGCTTGTCCCCAGGGCTCACCCTGATAGGAAGTTTCGATGCTGTCCTTCACATCCTGAGGCAGGTGGCAGTTGGCCTCGATGCACAGGCGGCGGACAACTTTAGTAATTTTATCAGCAGAAATTTCACGCATTGCACTTCACTCCTTTTACCTATGATTGCCGCAAATCTGCATTCCATCGATGGATTGTTCCGCAATTTTGTAAATAAACTCTTTGCATTTTTAATATTTTGTGCTATAATTTTTATAGAACATATGAGCGAAAAGGTGGTGATATTATGGAATATTCCTATAGGTTTCGACTGTACCCCAACGCAGAGCAAATCGACTTAATAGAGCGCACCTTTGGGTGCTGCCGCTATGTCTTCAACCACTACCTAGCCAAGCAGCAGGATGTGTATCAAACCAGTCGCAACAACTTGAACTACTATGGTTGCTGCAAAGACTTAACCATCCTAAAAAAGCAAAATGACACCGCTTGGCTACAGGAAGTAGATGCTACAGCGTTACAGGCATCTCTGCAGGACTTGAATCGTGCTTTCCAAAATTTTTTCCGCCGTGTGAAGAGGGGGGAAGTACCCGGCTATCCAAAATTCAAAAGTAAACATAGCCATAAGCAGTCTTACAAGAGCAAGTGTGTCGGCAGTACTATCAAAGTTCTTGATAAGGCTGTGCAACTTCCCAAGTTAGGCATGGTCCAGTGCCGCGTCTCCAAGACGGTGCAGGGGCGCATTCTTTCTGCAACGGTGTCCCGATCCGCCAGCGGGAAATACTATGTTTCCCTGTGCTGCCGGCTGGATCACGAAATGCCAAAATTGCTGTCTACCGGTGCCGTCGTTGGCCTGGATGTGGGCATTAAATCCTTTGCAGTTTCTTCAGATGGCGTGGAATACGCCAATCCCAAGTACCTGCGGCAGTCTGAACAGAAGTTAGCCAGGCTCCAAAGGCAGCTATCCCGAAAAACAAAGGGTAGCGCCAACTGGAACAAGGCTCGCATCCAGGTTGCCAGACTACATGAACATATCGCAAATCAACGAAGGGATATGCAACAGAAGCTGTCCACTGAGCTGATACGCCAGTATGATGTAATCTGCATCGAAGACCTTGCGCCTAGCAATATGGTAAAGAACCATAAGCTGGCGAAGTCCATTGCAGACGCATCCTGGAGGGAGTTCCGCAGGCAACTCGCCTACAAGGCCGAATGGTACGGGCGGAAGCTGATAACCGTAGATCGGTTCTATGCTTCCAGCCAGACCTGCAGCCATTGTGGTGCGAAGTGGACCGGAACAAAAGACCTCAGGGTACGGCAGTGGGCCTGTCCCATCTGCGGCGCAGTTCTGGATAGAGATACCAATGCTTCGGTGAATATCCTTTGCGAAGGATTGCGACAAATCGCTTAATACACATACTCAAGGTAGGGTGGGACACACCCGAACCTAACGCTCGTCGAGATTGTGTAAGACTTATCTGTTTCGGCAGATCAGCGGTAATCGCAGAAGCGAGAATTCTCTAGTTTTAGGCGTAGAGAAATGTCAAAGGGTGTTGTAGATGCGGTCGATGACGGTGCCGTCACGATAGATGACCTCGGCCACCACCTTATCGCCATGGCGGATGGGCTGGGGCTTGCCGGTGATCCGCTCGGCCTTGGCCTGCAGCTCGTGGATATCCACAATGGGCAGACCTGCGGCGGTCAGACGCTCCCGCAGCTCCACCTGGCGGGGATTGACAGCAATGCCGCCCTGGGTAACCAGAACGTCAATGTCCTTACCGGGGGTAGTGATGGTGGTAACACGGTCCCGAATCATGGGCAGACGGTTACGGAACATGGGAGTGATGATGACTGCCATCTTGGCACCGGCGCAGATATCGCTGTGGCCGCCGGAGCCGCCCATGATGATGCCGTTGGAATCGGTATGGACATTGACATTGAAGTCCACGTCCACTTCGGTGGCGCCGGCGAAAATGGTATCCAGGCTGTTAACAATGCAGCTGGGGGCGTTGGGGCCGGCGTAGTGATACAGAGAAACCTCCTGGTGACGGGGATCGTTACGCAGGGAGTCGATGGAGTCCAAGTCGAAGGTCTGACCGTCCAGAATGGTACGGAAGCAACCGGCCTGCAGCATTTCCACCAAGTACTTGGTGATGCCGCCCATGACATAGCTGCCCTTGATGCCCTTCTCCAGCATGATGTCCTTCAGGAATTTCGCGCCTGCCAGGGTAGCGCCGCCGGCACCGGTCTGGAAGGAGAAACCATCCACCAGCAGGCCGGAATGTTCCACGACCTTGGCAGCCCACTGGGCCATGGCAAGGCCCACGGGGTCACGGGTGATACGGGTGGTGCCGGAGACGATGCCGTTGGGGTCGCCGATGGCGTCAACCTGCACCACGTAGTCCACGTAAACTTCGGGAACAGTGAAGCCCACCATGGGGTATTCCACCAGTTCATCAGTGATGACTACGGTCTTCTTGGCGTACTGGGCGTCGATGATGGCGTAGCCAAAAGCGCCGCAGGCAGACTTGCCATACTTGCCGGTGCAGTTGCCCATGTCATCGGACTGGGGCGCAGCCACGAACGCCACGTCGATGGGGGTGCGGCCGTGGATGATGTCGTCGGGACGGGTGCCGTGGGTACGGAACTGAACGGGGTTTTCCATGATACCGGTGCAGATGATCTTACCCAGGCCAGCGGACATATAGTTGGTCATCAGGGTGGTGACCACGCCGTTTTTGATATGCTCGATCAACGGCAGATGAATGTCAAACAGCGCGGTGGCATTCACGGTCAGGCCCTTGATACCCAGGGAAGCGATCTCGTCCATGACCATGTTCAGCACATAGTCGCCGTTACGCATATGGTGGTGGAAGGAAATGGTCATGCCGTCCTTCAGGCCGGAAGCGATGATGGCCTCACGGATGGAGGCAACTAACTTTTTATCTCTCATTACAGATCCTCCTTCCGAATACCCAGTGCCTGTGCAGCTTCAATGGTCTGCTGGGCACGGGCCACGATGGGTGCGTCGATCATCTTGCCACGGAGCGCAATGGCACCCTTGCCCTGGGCCTTGGCCTCGGCAATGGCGTCCATCACTTCGTAGGCATAAGCGATGTCAGCCTTAGTGGGGCTGAACACGGTGTTAATTGCAGTAATATGACGGGGAGAAATGGAAGCCTTACCGGTGAAGCCCAGGCTCTTGGCGTATGTAGCATCGGCCACGATACCCTCGTCATCGTTGACATCGGTGAAGGGGGTGTCGTACACGTCCACGCCGGCAGCGCGGGCAGCATTCACCATACGGCTGCGGGCATAGTCAATCTCCCGGCCTTCCTTGGTGCGCTTGCAGCGCAGGTCGGCGGTCAGGTCCTCAGCGCCCAGGAACAGGGCCACAACACGCTTGCGGGCAGAGGCGATGAAATAGGCATTTTCAATGCCCAGAGCGGTTTCGATCAGAGGCATCAGGCGGACAGTGCCAGGCTCCATGCCCAGCTTCTCTTCCAATGCAGCCAGGTAATCATCCACCACTTCCACATCCTTTGCCTGACCGGTCTTAGGCAGCATAATGATATCGGGCTTGCAGGGCACGATGGCCTCCAGGTCCTTCTGCCAGTAAGGGGTATCGATGGAATTGATACGGACGATGGTCTCCACCCGATCAAATTCCAGCGCACCCAGGACGTTCCGCACCAGCAGGCGGGCGGCATCCTTCTGATCGGGTGCAACAGCATCTTCCAGGTCAAAAATAACAGCATCAGAGCCCAGGTAATTGCCGTTGATGATCATTTTCGGGGCATTACCCGGCAAAAACAGCATACTTCTACGCATTACGCTTCCTCCATTCCCCGCAGCACAGCGGTTTCCACTCTGGCCCGCAAGACACAGTCCAGCGCACCCCGATCTGCCACGGTCACGACGGCGTTCTCGACGCCCATATCCGCCAAAACTTCCCGAACGGAAGCCTCAATGGAAGCGCCAAACTGGTTCATGACCACGCTTTTGATCTCCAGCTGCAACCCATTTTCGCCGGGCGCAACGGTAACGACGGCATCGCTTTTTTCATCGGTGCCGGCAGTGGCAAGCTTGATAATTTCTGCCATTTTCTCTAATACCCCTTTCAGAAGCAATAGTTATTGATTATATCCAAAATCATTATATATGACAAAGCACAAATATGCAAACTTTTTTTCATTTTTTACTGGTCAAAATGCCGTTCTTCTGCTACAATCAAACATATACAAAACAGCCAGGAGGTAACACCATGCAGGAACGCCAGGAATCCCATATTATCAGCTCCTATTTTGCCCCCCGCGGCAGAAAGCGTATGTATGCTTTGGGTATGCAGCTGGCGCAGCTGTACCTCTCCCCTTTTGACAAGCTCATTGGCATCATTGGCGACGCCGGCTCCGGCAAAAGCGCCCTGATTCGCGGTATGTTCCCCAATTTGGAACTGACCAACGACGATGACGGTCTGTATGTCCGTCCCCTGCCTCTGCTAGATGTGGACGAGGACCGGGGCTTCTTCTCCCCCCACTCCTACCATGTGGACATCCGATTTGAAACCGGTTTTACCCAGCTGAGCGATTTGGCAGATGCCATTATGACCGCCGTCCACCGGGGAAAGAGAGTCGTGGTGGAGCATTTTGAACTGGTGTATCCGTTGCTCCACGGCATGAATGCGGATCTTTTGATTGGCGTCGGTGAAGAAGTTCTGATGACCCGGCCTACCATTTTCGGCCCGGAGCCGGATGAAATTCGGGATGTTGTTTATAAATCCCTCCCCTACCGGCTGATGGTTCACACCGCCGAAGACCTGTGTGAAATCTTCCTGCCGGAGGAAGATTTGGCTCGCTGCGGCCACGATGATGTGCGCCACGGTTTTGTAATCACCTTCCCGGATCATCCGCCCCAGATCGACCTGCGGGAGCTGGAAGCAAAGGTATTCGACCTGATCAAGCAGGATCTTCCTGTCACTTACGTAGACGAGGATCACATTTGCATTGGTAATAATATTCAGCCCTGTACCGGTCCTCGGCTCCATGTGACCCACACCGGTATGATTCAGGACTTCCATCTGCTGTATCGCTTCATCCACGACCGCCGCAACAATCAGT
The DNA here is from genome assembly GCA_045124575.1 of Faecousia sp. Classification (GTDB taxonomy): domain Bacteria; phylum Bacillota; class Clostridia; order Oscillospirales; family Oscillospiraceae; genus Faecousia. The sequence goes on along the minus strand of JBGVMD010000069.1, from coordinate 19,558 downwards.
ATCTGCTGGTGGGCTGCGTGGGCGAGCGGAATCTGGATTACATCCGCAAACTAAACCCCGCCCAGTTTGAATAACAGAAGAACGCTGCCGCAAATATGCGGCAGCGTTTGTGCTTATACCAAAGTCAGCACCTGTGCGTACACACGGTCAGCAGCAGCGACCACCTGATCCACCAAAGCCTGGCCCTTGGTGCGATAGTCCTCAGCCAGCTCCTTGTTCTTAAGAGAACCGATGTTAATGAGCACATTCAGCCACGCGCCCTGCACAGCAGTGCGCAGAGAGAGCGCGCCCACGCCCAGATCGGAAGCAGAAGCGGTGTTGAACCGGCCGAGCAACGACTCGGTCAGCTCGATGGTCTCGGCGGCAAGCTGCATCATCTCAAAGGGAGTGGCAGTACATCCTTCCAGTCCCTTCTGAATGGCGGCGGAGCGGGCAGCCTTCTCTTCATCGGTAGCCTTGGGCATGGCAAAGGCATTGCTCACCACCAGGAAGGCATCGGTGTCCCGATCCATCACATCCAGGAATCGGGTCTGCAGATCGGAAGCCTTGGCCTGCACAGCCAGTACATCATCACGAACTTCAGCAAACTGTTTCTTATGCACGGTTAACTCGCAGACCATGGCAGTCAGGGCAGCGCCCAAAGCGCCAGCCAAAGCTGCAGTAGAGCCACCGCCGGGGGCGGGAGCGTCGGAAGCCAGAACCTGCGCAAATTGGGTAACGGTCATTTCAGCCAGTTTCATATTTTTCTCCTTACTCCAAGCCGATCAGATGATACTCCATAGCCTGCTTGCGGCCATCGAAGTTCTCCAGCTTCAGATAGTACTCAGCGCAGTCGATCAGCGCCTTGGCGGGGGTCAGACCCACCAGCTCGGAGCCGATGATGCGGGCGCCATAGCGGTCAGCCAGGGCGCGAACCATTTCGAAAACATAGTAAATGGGAGTGCCCTCGTAGTTCACCAGGTTCATGGAAACCTGGGCAATGTTACGGTCCTCCAGCATAACGCCGATGGCCTTGCAATACTTGAAGCCGCCGTTGCGCTCCCGGATGGCCTTGGCGATCTTGTTGGCAACCTCGATATCGGAGGTGTCCAGGTTGATGTTGTAAGCGATCAGGGGCATACGGGCGCCGATGGCCACGATACCGGCGGTGGGGTGAATCTTGCGCTCGCCGAAGTCAGGGGCCCACTCGGGCTGCAGCAGCTTTTCGGGCATGCCCTCAAACTGACCGCTGCGGCACTTGGCAAGATTGGTGCGGTGTGGGGCGGAAGCGGAGTCTTCGTACAGGAAAGAGGGCACGCCCAGCTCGTCCCAAATACGCTTTGCCAAACGCTTGGAGATCTCCACACACTCTTCCACGGTCATGTCCATGGTGGGAATAAAGGGGATAACATCGGTAGCGCCCATGCGGGGGTGCTGACCCTTGTGCTTATTCATGTCGATCAGCTCAGTAGCCTTCTTGGTCATCTGGAAGGCCACTTCCTCAATGGCAGCGGGAGAGCCAACCATGGTGAACACGCAACGGTTGTGGTCGCCGTCGGTCTGCACGTCCAGCACGGTGCAGCCGGGAACGGAGTTGGCCACATCCACGATCTGCTGGAAAACAACAGGATCCTGTTCTTTACTCACAGAAAAATTAGGGACACATTCAACAAGCTTTGCCATTGAAACTTTCCTCCTAAATAACAATAAAATAATGTCATTGCGAGCCAGTGCGCACACTGGCGTGGCAATCCCCCGAATCACAGGGGTTTGGATGGTTTATTTTACCACTTTGCCGGCCTTAATGACGGACTTGACCAGATTGCTACCGAAGCGGTAGCAAATATAGTCCAGATCCGGGGCATCCCAAATTACCAGGTCGCCCTGCTTGCCGGGTTCAATGGAGCCCACCTTGTCCGCCATGTCGATGGCGGCAGCGCCGTTGAGGGTGACCGCAGTCAGCACTTCCTCGGGGGTCAGCCGATACTTGAGGCAGCCCAGATTAATGACGAACTGCATATTCAGGCAGGGGCAGGAACCGGGATTGAAGTCAGTAGCCATGGCCACGGGGACACCGGCATTCACCATATCCCGGGCAGGTGCGAAGGTGGCGCCCAGGTTGAAGCTGGTGGCAGGGAGCAAACAGGCGATGACACCGCCCTTAGCCAGTGCTTCAATACCCTCGGGGGGACAGACGATGAGATGCTCGGCAGAAATAGCGCCCAGTTCGCCAGCCAGGATTGAGCCACCGATGGCCTCGATCTCGTCGGCATGGATCTTGGGCCGCAGACCATAACGCTTGCCTGCTTCCAAAATCTGACGGGCTTCCTCCACATCGAAGGTGTCCGCCTCGCAGAATACATCGTTATACTTGGCAATGCCCTGCTGGGCGACCAGGGGCATCATTTCTTCGCAGACCAGACGAATGTACTCCTTGCGGTCTGCCTTGTATTCCTTGGGCACCAGATGGGCGCCCATAAAGGTGGCCACGATGTCCATGGGATGGCGCTTATTCAAATTATCAATAACCTGCAGGGCTTTCAGCTCGTGCTCGGTAGCAAGGCCGTAGCCACTCTTGGCTTCCACGGTAGTGGTGCCAAAACCAAGCATTTCGTCCAGGGCTAAGCTGGCCTTAGCCGTCAGTTCTTCCTCGGATGCCTGCCGGGTAGCGTTGGTGGAGGATTGGATGCCGCCGCCGGCATTTTGAATTTCCAGATACGTCTTACCATGGAGCTTCATACCCAGCTCGTTCTGCCGCCAACCGCCGAAAATCAGGTGGGTGTGGGCATCCACAAGGCCGGGAGTCACCAGCTTGCCGCAGGCATCCACCACGGTCTCCCCCGCTTTGGCGCGGGGGTTACCGGAACCGACTTCCGTGATGATGCCGTCCTCCACACGGACGAAGGCATCATATAGAAACTGCACACTTCCCTGCTGACTGCCGCTTTTGGCAGCAGTGCCCATGGGCGTTGCCAGCAGGCCGATGTTTTTAATCAGCAAATTTGCCATATTACTTACCCTGCACCTGCTTCAGTGCGGCGGCAACCATCTCACGGTCAGCGATGTAAGGCAGGGTGATGTGATCGCAGCCAGCGTACATTTTGTTATACTCGGCCACGGTAGTCAGAGCGTTTTCATTGGTAGCCCAAGCACGGCGGGAAACGCCGATCATGGTGTCCCAAGGCATACTCATGCGCAGGATGGTATCCACCCGCTCGGAGCCGTCCAGCACCATGCCGAAGCCGCCGTTGATGGACTTGCCGATGCCGGTGCCGCCGCCATTGTGCAAAGCGATCAGGCTCATGCCACGGGCTGCGTTGCCGGCAAAGCACTGGGTGGCCATATCGGCCATGATATTGGAGCCGTCCTTAATGTTGGAGGTCTCACGGAAGGGAGAGTCGGTGCCGCCGGTATCGTGGTGGTCACGGCCCAGCATAACGGGTCCGATCTCGCCATTGCGGACCATCTCGTTAAACTTCAGGGCAATCTTCATGCGGCCCATGGCATCCTGGTACAGGATACGGCACTGGGTGCCCACAACCAGCTTGTTCTCCTTGGCATCACGGACCCAAACATAGTTGTCATAGTCCTGATAGCGGCGGTTGTTGGCGAGGATATATTCGGCAGCGGCAGCGTCGGTCTTGTCCAGATCCTCGGGATTGCGGCTCAGGCAGCACCAACGGAAAGGGCCGTAGCCAAAGTCAAACAGGCAGGGACCCAAAATGTCTTCCACATAGCTGGGGAAAATGAAGCCGTCCAGGTCGTTCTCGCCGTTCTTGCAGATGCTCTTGACACCGGCATCAAACACAGCCTTGAGGAAGGAGTTGCCGTAGTCGAAGAAGTAAGTGCCACGGTCAGAGAACTTGCAGATCATCTCATAGTGGTGGCGCAGAGTCTTATCAACCAGCACTTTGAAACCCTCGGGATCGTTTGCCAGCATTTCGGTACGCTGTGCAAAGGTCAGGCCCTGGGGGCAGTAGCCGCCATCGTAAGGCACGTGGCAGGAAGTCTGGTCGGACATCAGGTCCACATGGACATTGTTCTCATACAGATACTCCAGCAGATCCACAATGTTGCCCAGGTAAGCGATGGCGCAGGCTTCCTTCTTGGCCATCTTTTCCTTTGCCATAGCCAAAGCCTCTTCCAAAGAATCGGTCTTGGCGCTGACCCATCCCTGGGTGTAACGGGTCATAATGCGGCTCTCGTCCACCTCAGCAATGATGCTGACGGCACCGGCGATCTCCGCAGCCTTACCCTGGGCGCCGGACATACCGCCCAAACCTGCGGTAACGAACAGCTTGCCTGCCAGGTTGCCATCGGCAGGGATGCCCAGCTTCAGACGGCCGGCATTCAGCAGGGTGTTGAAGGTGCCGTGGACGATGCCCTGAGGTCCGATATACATCCAGCCGCCGGCGGTCATCTGGCCGTAGTTGGCAACGCCCAGTGCGGCAGCGCGGTTGAAATTCTTCTGATCATCGAAAGTACCCACCATCAGGCCATTGGTGATGATGCAGCGGGGTGCCAGCTTGTGGCTGTGGAACAGGCCCAGAGGATGGCCGGACATGACTACCAGAGTCTGCTCGTCGGTCATCACTTCCAGATACTTTTTAATCAGGCGGTACTGCATCCAGTTCTGGCAGACCTGGCCGGTTTCGCCGTAGGTGACCAGCTCGTAGGGATACAGGGCCACATCAAAGTCCAGGTTGTTGTCGATCATGACCTGGAAGGCCTTGGCTTCCACGCAGTTACCCTTGTATTCCTCGATGGGCTTGCCGATCAGCTTGCCTTCGGGGCGGAAGCGGTAGCCATAGATACGGCCATGCTCCTCCAGCTCCTGAGCAAATTCCACAGCCATCTGAGCGTGGTGCTGCTGAGGGATGTAACGCAGGGCGTTGCGGATAGCCAATTCCTTGTCAGCCTGAGTCAAATGAGCCTCACGGCGGGGCGCACGGCGGTATGCCGGATCAAAGCTGGGATATTCGGGAAGAACATCATCCAGCATAATGGTCATCGCATCACGGGGATCAAACATATTCAAGACCTCCAAAATTATTCTATTTCAAATTATATGTCATTCCGAGCCAGTGCTCACACTGGCGTGGGAATCCCCATCGTATAAAAGGACAATCCCAAATCTGAAGGGGATTGCCACACCAGTCTGCGGACTGGTTCGCAATGACACGGGAATTGTCTTATTCAAAATCGGGCACCATGGTGTGAACGATCTCCAGCAGCTCGCCGCTGCGGACGATTCGTTCCACGGCTTCAATGTCGGGCCAGATTTCACGGTCGATTTCCATAAAGGCCACATCCTGACGGACACGGCTGAACACGGCTTCGCCCACAGGAGACAGGCCGGTGCCGCAGGTGTTCTGCAGGCGGCGGATGTCAATGGCCTGGCAGGCGGTCAGCAGCTCGAAGGCCAGGCAGGACAGGGTGTTCTGCAGGATCTGACCTGCCTTACGGGCAGCGGTAGTGCCCATGGAAACGAAGTCCTCCTGGTTGGCAGAGGAAGGAATGGTATCCACGCAGGCGGGATGAGCCAGCACCTTGTTCTCAGATGCCATGGAAGCAGCGGAATACTGCACGATCATGAAACCGGAGTTGACGCCGCCGGCAGTGGTCAGGAAAGGAGTCAAGCCGTTGCTGAGAGCGGCATTGACCATACGCTCGGTGCGGCGCTCGGAAATGCTGGCGATCTCAGAGCAGGCAATGCCCAGGAAGTCGAAGGGCAGAGCCATGGGCTCGCCATGGAAGTTGCCGCCGGAGATCACAGCCTCGTCCTCGTTAAAGAGCAAGGGGTTGTCTGTGACTGCATTCAGCTCGATCTCCACCTTGCTGAGGATGTACTCCAAGGAGTCACGGACAGCGCCGTGGACCTGAGGAATGCAGCGCAGAGCGTAAGCATCCTGCACCCGCAGCCCCTGACTGCGCTCCACGATCTCGGAGTTGTCAGTCAGCAGGCGCAAATTTCTTGCAACCTGAATCTGGCCCTTGTGGCCACGGACGGTGTGAACACGCTCTTCATAGGCATTACGCTGACCGGTCAGAGCGGTGAAAGTCAAAGAAGAAATGAGGTCTGCCAGCTGAGCTGCGCAGATGGTGTCGTACAAATTCAGTGCGCCCACGCTGGTCATGGCGCAGGTGCCGTTGGTAATACCCAAGCCTTCCTTGCTGACCAAGGTTTCCAAAGTAGGAATACCTGCCTTTGCCATAGCTTCGGCACCGGTCATCTTCTGGCCCTGGTAATTGGCCATACCCCGGCCCAGCAGCACCAGACCCATGTGAGAAAGAGGTGCCAGGTCGCCGGAAGCACCCAAGCTACCCTTCTGGGGAATAATGGGTGCAACACCCTTATTGAGCATCTCCACCAACATCTCCACCAAGATGGGCCGCACGCCGCTGACGCCCACGCACAGGGCGTTGGCACGCAGCAGCATCATACCACGAACCTGTTCATCGGCATAAGGCTCGCCGGTGCCGGTGCAGTGGCTGAGGATCAGATTGGTGCTGAGCTGGGCGGACATATCGTCGGGCACGGCCACGGTAGCAAAGTCACCAAAACCGGTGGTAATGCCATAGGCCACTCTCTTCTGGGCAGAGATTTTCTCCGCCAAATCACGGGAACGCTGCATGGCTTCTTTTGCACACTGGGCCAGTTCCACAGGGGCATTAAAGCGGGCAACGGCAATGAATTCTTCAAAGGTCAGGCTGTGGCCGTCGATGACCACCTTTTGGATCTTCTTAGGTTCGAACATAAAAATATCCTTTCTTACATTCTTATTGCGTCTATCCTCGAAAAAACGACATAGTATCACACATACTTGATAAGTATAACATAATAAATCCTTTTTGCAAGGAGTCTATTGTTAAAAATCATCAAATATTCCATGAAGAAATCCGCCGTCGCATACCGACGGCGGATCTTCATATTGGTTTTATTTTTCCTCGATCAGCTTTTTGAACACAGGCAGGCTGCGCTTGATCATCTCATAGCTGACGCAGGTAGACAGGCGGAAATATTCGGGGCAGCCGAAATCATCGCCGGGCACGATCAACAGATCATTCTGCTTGGCCTTCTCAGAGAATTCCTTGGCGGTGCCATAGGGTGCCTTCACGAACAGATAGAACGCGCCCTTGGGGTAAACACACCGATAGCCGTAGCTGGTCAGTTCCTCATAGAGAAGTTTGCGGTTTTTGTCGTAAATCGTCAGGTCGGGCTTGACCTCCGCACAGGCACGCACCACCATCTGCTGCAGGCTGGGGGCGCAAACATGGCCCATGATCCGGGCAGCGCCGGCAGCAGCGGCAAACAGCTTTCTGCCGTCTGTGCAGCAGGGAGGCACGCAGAAGTAGCCAATTCTCTCACCGGGCAGGCTGAACACCTTGGAGTAGGAATAGCAGATGATGGTATTGGGGTAGATCTCCGGGATGTAGTGGACATAAGCACCATCGTAGGTCAGTTCCCGGTAGGGCTCATCGGCGATGATGTAAATCGGATGACCATATTCCTGATTTTTCTGGAACAACATATGTGCCAGAGTCTCCAGGGTTTCCTTGGTGTAAACCGCGCCGGAAGGATTGTTGGGAGAATTGATAATGATGGCCTGGGTGTAGGGGGTAATGCACTTTTCCAGTTCCGCAAAATTGATCTGGAAGTTTTCATAATCCGCAGGGCATACCACATATTTGTGGCCGGAGAACTCGGCAAAGGGGCGGTACTCGGGGAAATAGGGGGTGATACCGATGACTTCACTGCCGGGAAGGCTCAATGCCCGCAGAACGCTGACCAGTGCGGGAGCGGCACCACAGGTGAAGAAAATATGCTCCATGCTGATGGGGGTGTTGGTACGCATTGCCAGGTTGGCTGCCACAGCGCTGCGAGCGTAGGGATCGCCGGCTGCCGGAGTATAGCTGTGGATCTCCAGGGTATCGCCCCGGTTGGTCATTTCCTTAAAGGCCTCCACCACACGCAGGGGTGCCGGCACGGAAGGATTGCCAATGGAGAAATCGTAGACATTCTCCTTGCCCACCACCTTGGCCCGTTCCAAGCCAAACATAAACAATTCGCGGATGCAGGACGGTTTGCTGCCCAACTGATACATAGATTCGTTGATCATGCTTTATATCCCTCCGGTAAAGTATAGATATTGGCGTTTTCTTTGCCATCCAGCAAACGGATACCGCCAAACGCCAGGGCTTCCATTTCATTTTCGCCAGCCAGCACCACCACAGGGGCGATGTAGCTGATATACTCGGTGATCCAGCCGGTGAGCATCTTGGAATAGGCCATGCCACCGGTGAGGATGATGGCATCTACCTGACCCTTCATGGTGGCGCTCAAGAGGCCAATGCCCTTGGCCACCTGATAGGCCTGGGCCTCATAGATCTCCTTGGCCTTTTCGTCGCCATCGGCAATCATTTTCTCAATAACACGGGCATCGCTGGTGCCAAGATATGCCATCATGCCACCCTTGCCGCGCATCATTTTCTTCATGTCCGCCTGGGTGTATTTGCCGCTGAAGCACATTTTGATCAGCTCCAGGGCCGGAATGGAACCGCCCCGCTCGGGAGAGAAGGGGCCTTCATCGTCACCGATGGTTTCCACAATGCGGCCACCCTGGTGAACACTCATGGAGATACCGCCGCCCAAGTGGGCAACGATCAGCTTCAGATCCTTGTACTCCTTGCCGATTTGGCCCGCATAGCGGATGGCCTGGGCCCGGGAGTTCAGGGCATGGCAGAAGGAATTGCGGTAGACATGGGGGGTGCCGGTGATGCGGGCCAGATGGGGCAGTTCCGCGGAGGTAACAGCGTCATATATATAGGCAGGAATACCCAGGGGTTTGGCAATCTCATAGGCCAAAATGCCGCCAATGTTGGAGGCATGGGGAGAACTGAGGTCGCCGCTAAGGGCAATCTTCAAATCCTCGTTCATCAGGTAGCCGCCGGCCTTTAATCCGGGCAGCAAGCCACCACGACCCATAACGCAGTGAAGCTCCTCGGGCTTCACATCATGCCGTGCCAGGAAATCCTGAATGAAAGCCATGCGCATGGGCACCTGGTCCACGATGTCTTTATACTTTGCCAGTTCGCCGGAATCGTGGGTCACATCCTCCTGCACCAGCTTTTCTTCGCCCCGGTACAGTGCCAGCTTGGTGCTGGTAGAGCCGGGGTTGATAATTAACTGTAAGTACATGATAGTCTCCTTTAATTCTGTCATTGCGAGGAGCGAAGCGACGTGGCAATCCCCCAAACATTTCGAAAACCTTAGGGGATCGCCACACCAGTCTGCGGACTGGTTCGCGATGACAGCATATTTGCTTTTATCAGCTAATCAGAGCACACAGCAGCAGAGAGTAGTACTTCTCCTCATAGCTGGCGCTGCGGGAGATCAGAGCGATGGGGCATTTCGCACCCACGATGGCACCGGCCATCTGGGCACCGGCAAACTGGATAAGAGCCTTGACCATGGAGTTACCGGCAGCCAGACCGGGTACCAGCAGCATATCGGTATTACCCACAACAGGGCTTTCGTACTTCTTGACCTTGGCAGATTCGGGGTTCATGGCCAGATCAAAGGAGATGGGGCCTTCCACATAGCAGCTGCCCAGCTCACCTGCCAGAGATGCTTCTTTCAATGCGGCAGCATCCACAGTTTCGATGATCTTGGGGCTGACGGTCTCAGCGGCGCAAAGAGCAGAGATCATGGGCTTTTCGTAACCCAGCTTCTGCATGGCACCCACGGAATTGCGGATAATAGCCTTCTTGGTCTCCAGATCCGGAGCGGGGATCATACCGGAGTCGCCCACACCCAGCAGTTTGTGATAGCCGGGAAGTTCCATCATCAGGAAATGGGAGATGACAGAACCGGTGTTGAGGCCGGTCTGCTTGTTGACAACTGCCTTCAGCAGGGTGCCGGTCTGCAGGATGCCCTTGAGGATAAAGCCAGCCTTGCCTTCACGGACCAGGTCCACACAAATCTGAGCGGCTTCCTCATCGGTGGCAGCGGCAATGATTTCACTATCTGCCACAGCAAAGCCGTGGTCAGCAGCGATCTTCTTGATTTCTTCAGGATGACCCACCAGCAGGCAGTCCATCAGACCTTCATTGCGCATAGTGATGATGGCTTCCAAGGTGTGAGCATCATGGGCGCAGGCCACGGCACAGGTTTTCTTCTCCCCTGCCGTGATCATGCCGCGCAGTTCAGCCAAATTCTTGATCATAGCGCACCTCTTACTTTGCCTGTGCGGCAGCGCGGCCGGCACGGTAAGCATTCAGGTTCAGCTCCTTAAACTTGGCAGGAACGGTCTCAGCAATGACGGCCTCCCAGTCGATGTCATCCATCTTCAGAGCGGCGGTCATGGCGCCGAACAGCACGATGTTCATGCACTTGGCGCTGCCCAGGTCTTCTGCGATCTTGGCAGCATTCAGAGTGTAGCACTCAAAATTCTCCTGCATGGCCTCCAGGCAGCCGGCGGGATACTCGGCGGCGCCGGTGGCGATGGTGGAGGAAACGATTTCATAGTCATTGATAACGGCAACGCCGTTGGGCTTCAGATAGTCGGCATAGCGAACAGCTTCCATCTTTTCAAAAGCAACCACGATGTCAGCGGCACCCTGGCCAATGACGGGAGAATATACCTTCTCGCCCCAGTGGACCTGAGTAGAAACGCTACCGCCGCGCTGGCTCATACCATGCACTTCGGACATTTTCACATCGTAGCCAGCCTTCATCAGGCCATTGACCAGAACTTTTGCAGTCAAAATGGCACCCTGGCCACCGACACCAACGAGCAAAGCACTCTTCTTTTCCATAGTCTCATCCATGTTTGCTATTAAACCCTTTGTATAAACAGAGGGGGTCACATAGCAACGCTCCTTTCGTATTTATTAAAAATATGTTTGCATTTTTGATATATTGTAGTATAATGGTTTTAGAACAAACGGTCGCAAAAGAGGTGATATCTTGGAATATTGCTACAAGTTTCGGATATATCCAAATGCAGAGCAAATCAATCTAATAGAGCGCACCTTCGGTTGCTGTCGCTATGTCTATAACTACTATCTCGCCAAACGGCAGGATGTATACAAAACATCCGGAGCTACCTTAAACTACTATGCCTGCTGTAAAGATTTGACCTTGCTAAAAAAGCAAGATGATACCATCTGGCTGCGAGAGGTCGATTCGACAGCATTGCAATCATCCTTGCAGAATCTAGATGCAGCATATCAAACCTTTTTTCGTCGGGTAACAAGGGGCGATAATCCTGGCTACCCGAAGTTCAAAAGTAAGCGCCATCATAAACAATCCTACAAGAGCAAGTGTACGGGTTCTACTATTAAGGTATTAAGTAATGCGGTTCAGCTCCCCAAATTAGGCAAGGTCAAGTGCCGTATCTCCAAAAAGGTGGAAGGCCGTATTCTTTCAGCAACAGTATCCAGATCTGCCGCTGGGAAATATTATGTTTCCCTGTGCTTCCGTCTGGACCATGAGATGCCGAAACTGCCGTCTACTGGTTCTGCCATTGGCTTGGATATGGGTATCGAGTCCTTTGCGGTATCTTCGTATGGCGTAGGATATGCCAATCCAAAATACCTGCAGCAATCTGAGAAGAAGTTAGCCCGCCTCCAGAGGCAGCTATCCCGAAAAACAAAGGGTAGCACTAACTGGAACAAGGCACGCATTAAGGTTGCCAGATTCCATGAACACATTGCGAATCAAAGGAGGGATATGCAACAGAAACTCTCCACTAAAATAGTACACCAGTATGACGTGATCTGTATAGAAGATCTAGCACCTAGCAATATGGTCGAGAATCATAATCTGGCAAAATCTATTGCAGACGCATCCTGGAGCGAGTTCCGCAGGCAGCTTACCTATAAGGCTGAATGGTACGGGAGGAAACTTATAACCGTGAATCGGTTTTATGCTTCTAGCCAGACCTGTAGCCATTGTGGTGAGAAATGGTCTGGAGCAAAGGATCTTAAAGTGCGCCTATTCAATTGCCCACATTGTGGATTAATCCTCAACAGAGATACAAATGCTGCAATCAATATCCTTCACGAAGGATTGCGGCAAGTAGTTTAAACGCACACTTACGGTAGGGAGGGACACGCCCGAACCTATACGCTTGGGGAGATTATATAAGACCTGCATCTATGCTGGCAACAGTCGTTGAACCAAGAATTCCACGATAAATATTAGTGGAAATGTCAATTCTCCTTTCTGCTGATGGCGCCCACAGGACAAACCTGGGCACACACGGTGCAGCCGACGCACTGGTTGGCGTCGATCTTGCACTTGCCGTCCTTGATCATCAGCGCAGGGCAACCCACCTTCAGGCACTTCTTACAGCCGATGCACTTTGCTTCATCGGTGACGCACAGGGCGATGTCGTGCTTGATGCGCTTAATCAGCAGGCAGGGACGGCGGGTGATGATGGCAGCACGCTTCTCGGAGCTAAGAGCGCCCTTAATAGCGTCTTCCATGGCCTTCAGATCCAGAGGATCGACGATGTAGACATTCTCGTAACCATAAGCCTCCAGCACCTTTTCGATCTTGATGGAGGTGGCGATTTCGCCCTTCAGGTTGTGGCCGGAACCGGGATTGTCCTGGTGGCCGGTCATGCCGGTGATGGAGTTATCCAGTACCACAGGGATCACATTGCCGTCGTTGTAAACGATCTCGGCAGCGCCGGTCATGCCGGAGTGGAAGAAGGTGGAGTCACCCATGATGCCGAACACCTTCTTCTTTTCGCCCTTGGTTTCCAAGGCCTTCGCCATACCCATGCCCACGCTAAAGCCGCCGCCCATGCAAACCACGCTGTCAACAGCGTTAAAAGGCTGGGCAGAGCCCAATGTGTAGCAGCCGATGTCGCCGGAAACGATCACATTCTTCTGCTTGGAAATGGCGTAGAAGAAGCCACGGTGAGGACAGCCAGCGCACAGTGCCGGAGGACGGGGTGCAGCCTTCACGGTCAGGTTCTTATATTCAGGCTTTTTGCCGAAAATGCGCTCTTGGATGATCTGGGGATTCAGCTCATACATATTGCCCAGCAGTTCCTTGCCGGTGCATGCAATGCCGGCGGCCTTGATCTCGTTTTCCATATAGCCGTCCAGCTCTTCGATGATGTACAGTTTCTCCACCTTGGAAGCAAAGTCACGGATCAACGCCATGGGCAGCGGGAATGTAATGCCCAGCTTCAGGAAGGAAGTGTCGGCGGGGAATGCTTCCTTGGCATACTGATATGCGATGGAGGCGGTGATCACGCCCACCTTGGTGCCGTTGATTTCCACGGAATTCAGCTCGCTGGTGCAGGCGTATTCTTCCAGCGCCTTTAGATTTTTCTCCAGCTTGGGATGGTTGACCATGGCATTGGCGGGAGCTGCAACAAACTTTTTAATGTTCTTGGTATATTCTTCCGTGGGATGCTCGGTGCGCTCACCCAGTGAAACCAGGCTCTTGGAGTGGGACACACGGGTGGTGGTGCGCAGCATAACCGGAATGTCAAACTTTTCGGAAATTTCATAGGCGGCCTTGGTGAAATCCAGACACTCTTGAGAGTCTGCAGGCTCTACCATGGCGATCTTGGCAGCACGGGCATAGTGACGGTTGTCCTGCTCGTTCTGAGAAGAGTGCATGGAAGGATCGTCAGCGGATACGATGACAAAGCCCTTGCCCACACCGTTATAGGCAGCGGTGAAAATGGGGTCAGCAGCCACATTCACGCCCACATGTTTCATGGCGCAAAGGGAACGGACACCGGCAATGGATGCGCCGTAAGCCACCTCTGCCGCAACCTTCTCATTGGGGGCCCACTCGCAATACAGGCTATCTTTGTACTGGGGCAGGTTCTCAAAAATCTCCGTGCTGGGGGTTCCGGGATAGGCAGAGCAAACGCGGACACCCGCCTCAAAAGCGCCACGGGCGATTGCCTCGTTGCCGGTCATCAAGTACTTATCCAAAATAAAATACCGCCTTTCAATATTTTATATATTTACGATTTTTCAGGCTGTGCAGACAACCTCTACTTTGCACTATATCACAGGTTTGCACAAAAGAAAAGGGAAATTTACCCAAAAAGCAGACAAAATATGCAAAAATTTATTCTTTTTTCCGATTGTAAACAAGGCCTGTACATTTGTCCGCCAGTGTGCTATACTACCTCTGAATTATGAAAAGCGAGGTCTGATTTCATGGTCCATCTTTTGCTGGTCTTGATCTATATTTCTTTCATCAGCTTAGGCCTGCCGGATGGTTTGCTGGGAGCAGGCTGGCCCACCATGTATCCGCAGTTTGAAGTTCCCGTCAGCTACAGCGGCATCATCTTCTTCATCATTTGCGTGGGTACGGTGGTTTCCAGCCTGCAAAGTGACCGTCTGACACGCCGCTTCGGCACCGGGAAAGTCACCGCTTTCAGCGTGGGACTCACTGCCCTCGCCCTGCTGGGCTTTTCTATGAGCAACGCATTCTGGCAGCTTTGCTTGCTGGCCATCCCCTACGGTCTGGGTGCCGGAAGTGTGGACGCCTCCCTCAATAACTATGTGGCTGTGCACTACAAAAGCCGCCACATGAGCTGGCTGCACTGCATGTGGGGTGTGGGTGCCAGTGTGGGACCTTACATTATGAGTGCCGTGCTGACAGGGGGACAGGTCTGGAACAGAGGTTATCTGTATGTGGGGCTTATTCAGCTGGTTCTGGCAGCGGGGCTGTTTTGTTTTCTGCCTCTGTGGAAGAAACCCAGCACAGAGGAAGCCTCTTCCGCACCGCCGCGCAAGCTGCGGCAGATTCTTGCCATCCCCGGAGCAAAATCCATTATGACCGCATTTTTCTGCTACTGTGCATTGGAGCAGACGGTCTGCCTGTGGTCAGCCAGTTACCTACATTTGCACTGGCATTTGGACCCGGAAGCCGCCGCCGGCTGGGCTTCGCTGTTTTACCTCGGCATCACCGCAGGCCGTTTTTTCAGCGGCTTTGTCACCATGAAGCTTAATGACAGGCAGATGATCCGTCTTGGCTTCGGTATTCTGGCTTTGGGCGTTTTGCTGGTGCTGCTGCCGCTGGGGAAGATTTCTTCCCTCGTGGGTCTGGTGCTGATCGGCCTGGGCTGCGCGCCCATTTATCCCTGCATCATCCACTCCACGCCGGAGCACTTCGGCATCGAAAATTCCCAAGCCATGGTGGGTGTACAGATGGCCAGCGCATACTTGGGCAACTGCATCATGCCGCCGCTGTTTGGCCTGATTGCCGGTCACATCGGCATTGGCTTCTTCCCTGTGTATCTGCTGCTGATTTTGGCATTGATGGCAAGCATGTATGAGCACACCTGCAAAAAAGTACCGTAACGCCAAAAGGGAGCGCCATTCGTTTGGCGCTCCCTTTTCTTATTATGTTTCCTCTGCAACATACAGGCTGCTGCCGAAATCTCCCAAGATCCGCAGGTCTTTGCTATAGCCGGTGCCGCTGTACTGCATGGACAGGTTGACACCTGCCTGCAATGTTTCGCCGCAGCAGGCATATTCCTCTACCCCATCGTTCATAGCAAAGTGGCGGTCCGCCAAGCGCAGAACAAACCCATCCGCCCGCAGCTTCACAGGGGATACATGCTTGATGAGTCCACCAAAGCGGCTGATCCGCAGTTTCTGCGGCACGGATTTCAGGCGGTAAGTCCTGCCGGTTTTGGCAGAAAGAATCCGCAGAGTATCCCGGGCAGGAATAGCCCCATAGGACAGATTGTAGACACCGGCGATGATCTCACGCCGCCCTTCCATCTGCCAGCTTTCCCGCTGACCCGGCTTGGGGAAGTAGCGGGAGAATCTGCCAAACTGGAAGGTCTGGCGATGCTTTTTGTAAAATGCGATCTGCTGCTTGATCTGCCGCCGCTCCTCAGGGGTCAGTTCTCCAAAGTCCAGTTCATAGCCCATAACGCCAAAGCAGGCCACATTGAAGCGGGTGGATAACGGCGTGGTGCGCAGGGTCTGAGCATTGGGACACATGGACACATGGCAGGAAATGCTCGACGGCGGGTAGAAGCAGTACATGCCCCGCTGGATCTCCAGCCGCTCCCGGGCATCCGTATCGTCGGAGGTCCACACCTGGGGGCTGAAGCACAGCATGCCCAGATCGAAACGGTTTCCACCGGAGGAGCAGCTTTCCAGCAGAATGTGAGGATGTTTTTCCAGGAAAATGCGGCGCAGCACCTCATAAAGACCCAAAATATAGCGATGGAAAAATTCTCCTTGATTTACAAGGGTGCTGCCAAAGGCATCGCTGATATGGCGGTTGTAGTCCCATTTGACATACTCAATGTTGGCCGAGCGTAGGATCTTATCCACAGCATCCACAATATAATCCCGCACTTCCGCCCGGGTCAGATCCAGCGTCAGCTGATTGCGGCCCAAGCTGGGTTCCCGGCCGGGAATTTGAATGGCCCAATCCGGATGCTTACGATACAGCTCGCTGTCAGGATTAACGCATTCCGGCTCAAACCACAGACCAAATCGCAGGCCCATGGCATTGATGTCACCGGCCAAGCGGCGCAGACCGCCGGGCAGCTTCTTGGTGTTCACCACCCAGTCGCCCAGACCAGCGTGGTCATTGTTTCGCTTGCCGAACCAGCCGTCATCCAGCACGAACATCTCAACCCCCAACCCAGCAGCCTTTTTTGCCATGGAAAGGATCTTGCGTCGGTTAAAATCGAAGAAAGTAGCCTCCCAATTGTTCAAAACCACCGGGCGCTGGACATAGCGGAAGTTCTTGGGAATGACGTGACTGTTGACAAAATCGTGGAAGTTAGCGGCCATGCCGTTGATGCCCCGCTGAGAGAAGGTCATCACCGCCTGGGGTGCGACAAAGCGCTCCCCTGCCCCCAGCTTCCACGAGAAGCAATGGGGATTGATGCCCAGCATCAGGCGCAGGGTGTCCTGATGGGTCTTTTCCACAGCGGAGTAGTGATTGCCGGAATAGAGCAGATTGAAGCCCAACACATCCCCCTGCTCCTCATCTGCCCCCCGCTTTTTTAGCAAAAATGCAGGATTATGGCGATTGGAGGATGCCCCCACCGTAGAGTCGTTCACATGGATGCCATAGCTGACGGGAGCTTCTTGAATGTGGGCTTCCTTGGCCCAGCTACCGTTCAGCGTCAAGAGGGTATAATCACTCTCCGGCAGATCCATCATCACGCTCATCAGCTTGCGGACGGTGACTTCCCCATTTTCGCCATTATGCAGCTCTACATTCCGGGCGATCACATCGCAGTCATAAAACACGGTATAATTGAGAAACAACCGCAGACTGCGATATTTTTGATCCCGAAACCAAAGTGTCAATGTCTGGCTGCCGCCCTCGGCAAAGGGCAGACCGCAGTCATTTTCATAGCCTCCCTTGGAAATTCGGTGGCCCTCATAGACAAAATCCGTGGTAAAGCTGCCGTCGGGCAAAATGCACTCCAAAGGTGTGTGGCGATAGTCCCCCTTGCCGATGCCGGAATACTCCAAAAGGTAGCTGTCCAGATTGTAGCCGGGGGCGTAATCCACTGTAGAGCCCAATGTAATGTTATTTTTCAGCTGCAAGGCATCCACATCCGCCCTCGGCAAGCGGCTTCCGTAGTAAATATGGACAGGATGTCCCTGGGGAGAAATGGTGAAGATATAGCTGGTGTTTTGGGTGTCCAGCTTGAAAACCTTTTTCTTTTCCTCAATCACCGCACGAAACCTCCTCCTGCAGGAGTCTGAACTCAAAGGGCCGCAAAATGGGGGTAATATCCTCATAATTGGATGCTACCACCTGATCCCACTGGGACAGCTGTTTGGGAAGGCGCACTTCCTTGGCGCTGAAATTGCACACACTCAGCAGCCGCTTGCCGCCCAGCACCCGCTCAAAGGCATATATAGAGCCCTTCATATAGGCGGGATAATAGTCGCCTTCCCGCAGGGCAGGCTCGCTCTTTCGAAGCGAGATCATATACTTCCAGAAGGCCAGGATGCCGTTTTCATCTGCCATTTCCCTTTCGGCGTTCACCTCACAATAATTGCTGTTGATCTTCAGCCAAGGCGAGCCTGTGGTAAAGCCGGCATTTTCCTCCCCGCTCCACTGCATGGGGGTGCGGCCATTGTCCCGGCTGGTACGACGGATCATCTTCCAGCGCATTCCCTTGGGTATGCCCAGTTTCTTTGCCATTTCCCAAACGGTGTGGCTTTCCACATCCTGAATTTCGTCCAAGTTCTCAAAGTCGCCGTTTGTCATGCCGATCTCCTGGCCCTCGTGCATATAGGGCGTGCCCCGCAGGGTCATCAGCAAGCCCGCCATCATGGTAGAGCAGGCGAAGCGGTGCTTCTCACCGTCCGGAAAGCGGGAAACAAAACGGGGCTGATCGTGATTTTCAAAATACCAGGCATTCCAGTGCAGCTGCCGCTGCCACTTATCCAGGGTGTTCATCAGCTTTTTGGGGCTAAGACGGGTCTTAAACCACTTCAGACCAATATCATCGCAGCCCATGTGCTCAAAGGAGAACAGCATATCCAGTTCTCCCCTGCTTTCATCGCACAGGTCCCGGGCCTTTGGAATGTCCACCATCACCGTTTCGCCCACGGCAAAGGCCCCGTAAGGCTCCAGCACCTCCCGGCGCAGCATCTGCAGGATCTCGTGACAACCTTGGGTGGACAGGTAATGTTCGATGCCTGTTAAGGCCAGCTGCTTCTTACCATCAGCCAGGGTGTCCTTGTAGATGATATTGATTACATCGCAGCGGAAGCCCACCACGCCCTTCTGGAGCCAAAAACGCATGATGTCCTTCACTTCCTCCAGCACAGCAGGATTGTGCCAGTTGAGATCCGGTTGCTTTTTGTCAAACAGGTGCAGGTAGTATTCGTCCGTGTCGCCGATTTTCGTCCAGGGGCAAACGGCAAAGAAATTGCCCCAGTTATTGGGCAGTTTTCCGTTCTCCCCTTTGCGAATGATGTAATAATCCCGGTACTTGGGATCACCAGCCATGGCCTTTTGGAACCACTCATGCTCATCGGAGGTGTGGTTAATGACCAGATCCATCACGATGCCGATGCCTCTGGCCTTGGCCTGAGCCAAAAGTTCATCAAAATCTTCCATGGTGCCGAAGGCCGGCTGGATGGATTTATAGTCGGCAATGTCGTAGCCATTGTCAGCATTGGGGCTTTTGTACACCGGCGACAGCCACAGGGTATTCACACCCAGATCCCGCAGATAGTCCAGCCGGGAAATAATGCCGGGAATATCGCCGATGCCATCGCCGTTGCTGTCCTGGAAAGAGCGGGGATAAATTTGGTAAACCACCATATCGTTTCTGTAATTTGCCGCCATAAAGATACCCTCCCGGTGCTGTTTTCTTTGATTGTAGCACACTTTCCGCCGCATTTCCACCACCATTTATAAATTTGAGATAGCAAAAGCCCCGGGCCTTGGTGAACAGAACCAGTAAAACTGGACAATAGACAAACAGCCCCCTTATGTAGGATAATATACCTACATAAGGGGGTATTGTTATGAGCAAAAGAAAATGGACAAACATCGAATTATTTGAACCGGAGATCATACGGCTACGCG
>JBGVMD010000068.1:0-46768 GCA_045124575.1 Faecousia sp. | reverse complement strand
GTCATCCCGAACCATCCCGCAGGATGGTGTGGGGATCCCCCGGTAACGAGGGAAAACCTGCCCCGAGCGCATCGTTTTGTTGTCCTTTTCGACCGGGGGATTGCCACGTCGGCTACGCCTCCTCGCAATGACACAGTTTTGGCGTCAGCCCGCTAAATTCCAATTTAGAGCAATCCGTTCCGTCTTTCCCAAATCAGCAGCAGGCTGCCTTCTTTGACGGAAACGGTCACTTCTTTGCCCGCAAAATGGTTGCTGACCCCCAAGGGGAAGCCGGCGGTGAGGGTGATATCCTCCGCCTCATAATGTGCCCCCCGAATGCTGACGCCCACTCCGTCCGCCCCCATGGAGAACACCGACAGATCTCCTGCAAAATGGGCAGGGAAGCGGACCGAGCCGTTTTTTACCACCGTCACCATCTGCCGCAGGCCGATCAGCGTGCCTTGAGCGCCGTGATCCGCCAAATATTGCAATGTCTGAAAATTGGCCACGGTGTGCTCCAGCCGATCACCGTCCAGACTGCCGTAGAGCAAAAATTCGGTGCAGCCCAGTGACAGCCCTCGCTTGATGGCCAGCATGGCATCGGTGTCGTCCTTTTCCACGGGATGGATTTCAGCGCCTGTGGGAGCGTAGCCCAAAGAGTCAAAATCTCCCAGGCAGATATCCGGCCGGATGCCCAGCTTTTGCGCGTGGGTCAAACCGCCGTCGGCGGCGATGACCAAATCGTCTTTTTGGATTGATTCTGCCAGAGCATCAAATCCCCCGGCACAGAAAATGACGCATTTTTTCATGCTTCGCCGCCTTTCTTGAGAATGTTAATTGTTGTTTACCAGGTTTTCTGTCATTCCGAGGGAGCAAAGCGACCGTGGGAATCCCCCGGTTTCGAGGGGGAACCTGCTGAAAAGTAACCCCATACCTTTGGGGATTGCCACACCAGTCTTCGGACTGGTTCGCAATGACACTCTTTTCTGATGCAAACAACAATTTATGTAATCAGACCGTTGCAGGCTCTTTCAGCCGCCACACCAGGCCCTTGGGGTAGAAGAAGCGGATTTTTTCCTCCGCCACAGACAATTTCACCGTCTTTCCCATGCGCAGTTCGCCGTCTAAGTTGATGGGCGTTTCCTTGTCGCAATGGATGGTGATTTTTTTGGTGCGGAAATGGCGCACCAAATGGGGCAGTTCCTTGTAGCGGCCGGCTTTGTATTTGCCCACCACTGTCGGCACCTGCAGCCGGGAAACCTTTTCCACCACCAGCACATCCAGCAGTCCGTCAGCAGGATCTGCCTCCGGCACAGGGTTGAAGCCGCCGCCGTAGAACCGGCCGTTGCAGACGCAGATCATGGTCTTTTTACCGTCGATCACTTCGCCGTTTACCTCGATCACATAGTGCTCGGCAATGCCCTTGATCACATTCACCACGGTGCTGGCAGCATAAGCCCGGAAGCCATGCAGCAGAGGCAGCCGCTTGTAGCTGGCCACATCCGTGCCGATGCGGGCATCCAAACCCACGGAGCAGATATTCAAGGCAATATCATCGTTGCAGCGGATCAGATCGAAGGTGGTTTCCTCTCCATCCAGCAACCTCTCCAAATCAAAAAACGCTGCCGGTTCGTTGAAAATTTTCACAAAATCATTGCCACTACCGCCGGAAAACACCGTCACCGCTGCGTTACGGAAGCCCGCCGCACCGGCAGCCACTTCATTGAGCGTTCCGTCTCCGCCGCAGGCGTACAGGCGCACTTCCTCCCCGCTTTCCGCCGCCTGCCGGGCAAGAGCAAAGCACTGCCCCGGGGCAGAGGAGATTTGAATCTCGTAGTCAAGGCCACGGTCGTGGCAAGCGGTATGGATTTTTTCGGAGTAGTCGGCGGTGCGGTCACGACTGCCCGCCGCCGGGTTGATGATGAAGATATGTTTCATAGTGTTCTCGATTCAGCTTTGAAGCGATCAATTGTTGTTTATTGTCCATTGGAGCGGCAACGAAAGAAACGGTGTCATTCCGAGCCAGTGCTCACACTGGCGTGGGAATCCCCCGGTAACGAAGGAAAGCCTGCCCAGAACACATCGTTTTGTCGTCCCTTTCATCCAGGGGATTGCCACGTCGCTGCGCTCCTCGCAATGACATTTTTCCGTTGGTGTGCTAAACAACAATTGACCTTCGCATTTATTTCTTTCTCTTATTATCGGTATACATATAATAATCGCACTTGATCATGCCGTTATAGAGCTTGCGCTTTTTGTCGGCACGCTTGCCGAAATAGTGCTCAAACTCCGGCTCAGAAGTAATAACGAACTTTTTCCAGCCGTCGGCAAACTTCAGATGTCTGCCCAAAGCCTGATACAGCCGCTGAGCTTCCTTCTGCTCGCCCATCCGCTGACCGTAGGGAGGATTGCAGATGATGATGCCGGTGTCGGACGGCAGGCTCATCTTAGTAGCATCGCCGTCTTTGAACTCGATCAGCTTGTCCACGCTGGCCTTTCTCGCATTGGCCATAGCCAGCGAAATGCACTTGGGATCATTGTCAGAACCCAAAATGCGGTAGTCGCCCTTGAATTCCTTGTCCATGGCTTCGCTGCGGGCCTGGCGCCAAAGTTCCGCATCCATCCACGCAAAATGCTCCGCCGCAAACCGGCGCTGCAGGCCAGGGGCCCGATTTTTAGCAATGAGGGCCGCTTCAATGGGGATCGTGCCGCTGCCGCAGAAGGGATCCCACACGAAATCCCGGCCACGATAACGGGTCAGCATCACCATGGCGGCAGCCAAAGTCTCCCGCAGGGGAGCATCGTTGGCATTGGCCCGGTAACCCCGCTTGTGCAGACCGGCACCGGAGGTATCCAGATACAGGGTCACCTTGTCCGCCATAATGGAAAACTGCAGCTGATACTTGGCGCCTGTTTCCGGCAGCCAGGAGATGCCGTATTTTTCGCCCAAACGGCGGCTGGCGGCCTTTTTAATGATGGCCTGGCAGTCCGGAATGGAAGCCAGCTGGCTGTTCAGGCTGTGGCCCTTCACAGGGAACTGGCCATCTTGGGGGATGTAGTCCTCCAAATTGGTCTTGTACACCCCTTGGAACAGCTCCTCAAAGGTGCGGGCCTCAAATTCTGCCAGCACAATCAGCACCCGTTCGCCGGTGCGGATATTCATATTAGCCCGAGCCAGGGCACTTTCGTCGCCGGAAAACAGCACCCGGCCGTTTTCCACCCGCACATTTTCAATATCCAGCCGGCGCAGTTCGTCACCGGCAATGCCCTCCAAGCCAAAGAGGGTCGGAATCGCAAATTCAAATTTAGACATAGTTTTTCCTCATTTCGGTGTCATTCCGAGGCCGCAAGGCGGCCGTGGGAATCCCCCAGATTGAAGGGGATCGCCACACCAGTGTTGCAGAGCGCAGCGGATTTTCCAATTGCAATGATTGCCGGTGGCAATCATACCGCAATTAAATGTGGGCTGGTTCGTGATGACATTCATATTTATTACGGAATAATCTTACTCTTTTTCAAATATCTCTCCTGCTCGGAGAAAACGCAGCCGCAGAATTTTTGGATGTACATTTCCAATTCTCTGGCCCGCTGCTGCCCCTCTTTAAAATAGGGGCGGAAATCCCGGTACAAAAATTCCACATTGAATTCTTTTGCGGCTCTCTCCGCCACCTCTCTCATCAGCTCGTGATTTTGGTAGGGGCTGATAAAAAGGGAAGAGGTGAAGCTGTCAAAGCCACCCTCGGCGGCCTGCCGGGCGGTGTCGAAAAGACGCATTTCATAACATTTGACGCAGCGACCCTCAATATTCTCCGCCACTTCCCGGACAAAGGGTCGCAGGCCATACTCGTCCTTCAAAATGAGGGGCAGTTCAATGCCCTTGGCATAGTCCTGCAGGCAATTGCGGCGGGAGCGGTATTCGGTAAAGGGGTGGATATTGGGGTTATACCAGTAGCCGGTGACTTCCAAGCCGTCGCCCCGTAATACCTCGATGGGCATATTAGCGCAGGGCGCACAGCAGATGTGGAGTAGTGTTTTCATAGGGTTACCTCATTGAAATTGTTGTTTACGATGATATGTCATTCCGAGCCAGTGCGCACACTGGCGTGGGAATCCCCCGGATGGGATAAAAAGCGTGCCGAAAACCTATGGGGATTGCCACACCAGCCTGAGGGCTGGTTCGCAATGACATATTTCTTGTTACGCTGCTATACAACAATTTATCCTTCTGTTTCTCCCATCAAGCCGTCCTTATATAGGCCGGTGATGCGGACGGTGCGGATTTCGTTGTGCAATTTCTTGCCAGGAGCGTAAATCTTCACATAATTGGGGGCGTGGCCGGCAAAGAATTCCCCCTCTTGTTCTTCAAACAGCACTTCTTGCGTCGTGCCGATGAGATTTTCCCGGTAGGTGTGGCTCATCTGTTCTGCCACAGCGATGGCCCGGCGACTGCGCGCTTCCTTGGTGGCATTGTCATGCTGGCCGGGCATTTTGTCCGCCGGGGTGCCGGGGCGGCGGGAGTAGGGGAAGATGTGCATATCGGCAAAGCCGCATTTCCGGATAAATTCCAGACTGGCGGCAAATTCTTCCTCGGTTTCCCCGGGGAATGCCACAATCATATCGGTGGTCACGGCGCAGCCAGGGAAATACTTTTTCAGCAGTTCCACGCTTTCGTAGTACCGTTTGGTGTTATACTTCCGCTTCATCCTCTCCAAAACGGTGTCGCAGCCGGACTGCATACTCAAATGGAACTGGGGGCAGAGGTTGGGAAAATCTTCCATTTTCTCGCAGAATTCCTCGGTGATAATTCTCGGCTCCAGGCTACCCAGCCGCACTCTGGTCTGGGGGATGGCCTGACAAATCGCAGTGAGCAAGGTAGAAAGGGGCGGTTTTCCCGGCAGATCAGCGCCCCAAGAGGCGATTTCGATGCCGGTAATCACGATTTCCCGATAACCCCGATCTGCCAACTCCCTGGCCTGTTCCACTGCCAGCTCCAGCGGTGCGGAACGAATGGGGCCGCGGGTATAGGGAATGATGCAGTAGGAGCAGAAATTCACGCAACCGTCCTGCACCTTCAGCATGGCCCGGGTCCGCTCTTCCAAACCGCCGGCAGGGAGAATTTCGAATTCCCGGCGGCGCAGTGCTTCGTCCACCGCTTCCTGATGGCTTTTTTCCCCGGCAGCGGTCAGCAGCATTTCCACAAATTCCTGCCGCTTGGCAGAGCCACCGATTACATCCACGCCCAGCGCCCGGACAGCGTCTGCATCGTGCTGGCTGTAACAGCCACAGACGGCGATGATGGCATCGGGATGGAGCTTCCGACAGCGGCGGATGACGGCCCGGTTCTTCTTGTCCGCCACGGCGGTGACGGAGCAGGTGTTGACGATGTAGCCCTGGCAGTCATCTTCCCAAGTGCCGATTTCGTGACCTTTTTGCACCAAAAGCTGCTCCATGGCCTGGGTTTCATATTGATTTGTCTTGCACCCAAGGGTGTAGAACGAAAATTTCATGGTTTTTCCACCTATTTCTATAACTTAACAATATATTATACACGATAATTTGGGATTTGTAAATGGATTTCAAATTGGAGTTTATCGGGCTGTTCCTCCATGTCATTGCGAGCCAGTGCTCACACTGGCGTGGCAATCCCCCGGATGAAAGATGCAACGAAACGATGCGTTTGGGACAAGTATTTCCTCGTTACCGGGGGATCCCCACACCATCCTGTGGGATGGTTCGGGATGACACCGTTTATTTCGTGACCGCTCTAACAGCCCGATAAACTGAAATTTTCAGGTCTACGATCTAATGAAATGGGCACCTGCCGCAGCAGGTGCCCAAACTTTATTTCTTCTTGCTCTGTTGTTTCCAAACCAGCTACATCCGAATGGAAGTGGATACCCACGGAATGTACGCAGCTATCGAACTTGCTAAGATTCATCCAATCAAGTCAGAATCTTTGCGGTGGCCTCATCCAAAATCAGGATTCTGGGATCTGCCAGCACTGCCCGGGCAAAGGAGATGAGCTGCTTTTCACCGGTGGAGAGCAGATCGCCGCCTTCACCCACATCGGTGTCCAATCCTTTTTCCAGGTGAGCGATTACATCCTCTGCAGAAACGGCACGGATGGCCTGCCAAATCTGTGCCTCTGTTGCATCCGGATTGCCCATCAGCAGGTTTTCCCGCACCGTGCCGGAGAACAGGTGGGGCGTTTGAAGCACATAGCCGATGGCAGAGTGTAGCCATAGCTGGCTTCGCTCCCGGGCGTCCCGGCCGTCGATCAGCACTTGACCTTGGGGGGTTCGTAAAACCTGCACACCAGGTTCACAAGGGTGGCCTTTCCCGCGCCGGTCAGCTTGTCCTGGACCTCGGCGGTGTTGGCCTTTTTGCCGCAAATACCCATATTGCCGGTGCAGGCCTTGCAACCGGCAGTTTGTTCACACTGATAACAAAACATCGTTCTTTCTCCTTTACATGGTAATGCGTCCATCGGGGCTGATGGTTACGATATGAAGCGGAATGTCTTTACCACTGTTTTTGATTGCGGTTTTAACGGCGTAGCTGAGGCCGCCGCAGCAGGGCACGGTCATCCGGGTAACGGTGACGGAACGGATGTTGTTGTACTTGAAAATCTGCGTCAGTTTCTCTGCGTAGTCCACTGCATCCAGCTTGGGGCAAGCGATCATCGTCACACGATTCTGCATGAAATCATGGTGGAAATTGCCGTAGGAATAGGCTGTGCAATCGGCAGCAATCAACAGGTCTGCGCCGTCGAAGTAGGGCGCATTGGGGGGCAACAGCTTGATCTGCACCGGGAAATTGGTCAGGCAACTCGGTACATACACATCCTTGGCAGGAGCAGAAGGGGAAATACTCTGGCAGGCAGAGCCGGGGCAGCCGCAGGGAAGCGGTTCTTCCTTTGCTTTCTTTGCAGCCAGCACTGCAGCCTCATTGTAGGCAGGTGCCTCCCGCTCCTCAAAGGAGATGGCATTCATGGGGCAAGCAGGCAGACAATCGCCCAGTCCGTCGCAGTAGTCCTCCCGCAGCAGCTTCGCCTTGCCATCTACGATGCCAATAGCACCTTCGTGGCAGGCATCAGCACACAGGCCGCAGCCGTTGCACTTTTCTTCATCAATGGTGATAATTCTTCGGATCATGGTCATTCCTCCATTTTAAGGAAGATCTGAACAAATCGGCTGCGACAGCTGATAGGGCTTTTGCCATCTATTCTTGCTGATTTGTCCATATCATCCTTGTAGTTTTCTACTGTCATCATACAGGTCAACACAGAAAAATGATGTTGCAAAAGTCACATATATCCGGTGAGATGTCGATTATATATCAGCACACATTGACAGCAGTCTATCTATCTGTTATCATATCGATATCTGTCAATGTGAGGTGATTTTCGATGTCAAAAGAACAGAAAATGCTTTGCATATTCAAAGCTCTGAGCGATGAGAACCGCATTCGTATTTTTAAAATGCTGCGCAGCGGAGAAAAGTGCGCCTGCAAGCTGTTGGAGGAATTAAACATCAGCCAGCCCACACTTTCCCACCACATGAAGATTCTCTGCGATGCCGGGATCGTTACCGGACGGAAAGAGGGAAAATGGACCCATTACTCCATCAGCTGTGACGGAGTCAGACTGGTCAGAGAACTGATGAAAGAATTACTGTCGGCAGAGACCATTTCGGTAGACTGCGAATGTAAGGAAGTGTGATCCTATGAAAACCAAGAATATGGCCACATTCTTTGCCGTACTGGCTGCGGTACTGTATGCCATCAATATCCCCTTTTCCAAACTGCTGCTGACGCAGGTGCAGCCGACAATGATGGCAGCATTTCTGTATCTGGGAGCTGGCATTGGCTTGTTTGTTTATGGCCTGTTGCGAAAAGAAAAAGAGCAAGGTGAGCCGCTTACCAAAGCAGAGCTGCCCTACACCATCGGTATGATCGTTCTGGACATTGCAGCTCCCATTTTGCTGATGCTGGGATTGGAGCGGACCAATTCCGCCAACGCATCTTTGTTGAACAACTTTGAGATCGTCGCCACCTCCATGATCGCTCTGCTTATCTTCAAGGAAGTGCTGTCTAGACGGTTGACCATTGCAATTGCCCTGGTCACTCTGGCAAGTGTGATTCTTGGCTTCGAGGGAAAGGGCAGCTTTCAGTTCAACACCGGTTCTTTGTTTGTACTGGGTGCTGCCTGCTGCTGGGGATTGGAAAACAACTGCACCCGGATGCTCAGTTCCAAAAGTTCCGTCCAGATCACTACCATCAAGGGTATTTTCTCCGGACTCGGCAGTCTGATCGTCGCCTTTGCCGTGGGAGAGAAGATCCCCGGGATCCTCTGGATCGGTGCTGTGCTGCTGTTGGGTTTCGTGGCATACGGTCTGAGCATCAATTTCTATATCAAAGCACAAAAGGATTTGGGCGCAGCGAAAACAAGTGCTTACTACTCCATTGCACCGTTCCTGGGTGTGGCCTTTGGTATGCTGATGCTGGGAGAGCGGCCCGCTGTACAGTTCTACATCGGCCTTGTTATCATGGTGATTGCCACTGCTCTAATGATCAAAGACACCATCGCCCTGCAGCACACCCATGAGCATTCCCATATCCATAACCACGAACACAGACACGGAGATTTGACGCATTCCCACGAACATGAACATATCCATTCGCATACACATATCCACGGAGAGGATGAATCCGTCCATAGTCACGACCACGAAAGGATAGATGGTCACAATCACATCCACAATGGAAGAAAGGATGCATGATCTCATGAAGGAAGAATGTTTAATCTGCAAAGCACCCTTGGAGTATTTGGTACAAGATGAAATGATGAAGCAGGTCCACGGCATCGATATGGAGCAGACCCAGTACAGCAAGCTGCTGTCCGACATTCCGGAGGTAGATGTGGTCATCACCATGGGCTGCAATGTCCAGTGTCCGTACCTGCCCTGCGCTCACCGGGAGGATTGGGGGCTGGAAGATCCCAGCGGTAAACCCGATGAAGCATTCCTGGAGACCATCCGACTGATTGAAGAAAAGGTGTTGGACCTGAAAACGAGATTGGCGTGAATACGATGATAGCCGGTAACGGAGGCTTCCCGTTACCGGCTATTGCTTTTTTATTTTCTTGTTTTCTGCATGGCGGCGATTTCCATCATGTGTTCATACATCTCGTCCCCCACGCACTTTCTGGCATACTGACACCACTGGACGCAGCTTAGGGTATCGTTATAGGCAACGAAACCGCAGTTTTCACAAGGCATTTGGGTATCGATGGAGAATAGCTCGATGAGGTGACCACACTGGGGGCAGACCTTCTCAATAATGGTGGGGGTACGGGGTTTTCCCTGGCAACCATCTAACATAAGAATCCCTCCTTGGGCCTACAGCATAGCGCAAAGAAACACCGGTTGATGTTGCAAATGTCACATCAACCGGTGCACTCTTCTGTTTTTATAAAATTCTGAAACAATTCCTATCGTAGTCGATCAGACCTTCATCTTTCATTTTCACAAGTTCGCGGGTCAGGGCGCTGCGGTCAACGCAAAGGTATTCCGCCAGTTCCACTCTGCCCAGGGGAATCTCAAAATAGCGGGACCCCTGGACCTGGGCCTGGATAGAGAGGTAAGCCAAGAGTTTTTCCCGGATGGTGCGCTTGGAAACCACTTCCACCTTGCGCATCAGATCCCGGTTTTTATCCGCGATAATGGACACCATATTTTCAATCAGCCGGTGATGGAATCGGCACGCCATGGTGCAGCTGTGCATCACGCGATCAAAGGGCATAAACAAAACCTGTGCATCCTCGGACACTAGGAAGGTGACCACGGACAAATTGTCGCTGCCGCAGGCAAAGGTCTCGCCGAACAGTTCATCCTTGCGCATTCGCACCAGCATCGTTTTGTTTCCCCAAAGATCTTCCTTGATCATATCCACAGCACCGGAAATAACAATTCCAATGTGCTTAATGTTTTCTTCTTCAAAGGCAATGATCTGGCCTTTCTTGTACACACCAATATGGTAGCCGATGCAGCTGAGCATAGGTTCCATTTCCTCTGACTTGATGCCCTGAAACAGGGGGGAATTGATTTTTGCAATCAGCTCCTGCACATTTATCACCTCCGCTTTCGTGACTGTATTATACACAATTTTACCGGATGTTGCAACTATCACATTTCTGCTGGGGATGAACTGTTTCTGTACCTGCTATGCGGCGACGACGGCGACATAGCAGTAAACATCTTTTGAAAGACCTTGCTACAAAGGTGGCATTATCCCAAGCAAAAAAGGGCATGGTTTTCCATGCCCTTTTTCTTTTGTAAGGTGTTCTGGGTACAGTGATGGGACTAGATACGATCGCAGTCAACCTACGAAATGGACAACGGCCTTCAATGTGCTAAGAGACTGTGTGATATCAATATGGAAAATAGTACTTTTCTAGCGCAAACATATAATCGCAATATGTATCCGTCAACCATTCAGCGGCGTCTGCCGTGCTGTAGACATGTAGATACTTAGCGGGGGCGTATGAGGATTTTGTGACATACCAGCTGGTCCGCATGATCACGTCTGTCAGGGAAGTGCAACCACGGAAAGCTGTGATTCCGATAAACTTCACCCCAGTAGGAATGGTGATTGACTGCAGGCTACTACAGTCAGCAAACGCTGATCCGCCAATGTACTCCAAGTTATCAGAAAGATCAACCGTTTGTAGGTTTGTGCAACCCATAAAGGCGCATCCACCGAGTTTCTTGACGGTGTCCGGCAAGGAAATATGGGTTAGGCCGACGCAATTTTGAAATGCATAAGGCGTAATATGCGTTACTTCGTTGGGAATAATGCTG
Organism: Faecousia sp.; assembly: GCA_045124575.1. Taxonomy (GTDB): domain Bacteria; phylum Bacillota; class Clostridia; order Oscillospirales; family Oscillospiraceae; genus Faecousia. The sequence goes on along the minus strand of JBGVMD010000068.1, from coordinate 35,930 downwards.
TTGCTGCAACCAAGAATCAACACATTTACAATGTTACCATCATCGTCCAACTGAGGCCTACGCAAAAGACAATTTCCGGATACATACCAGTACTTGGAACTATCGCTAACACAAATGCTTTCCAATGATGTTCCGTCAAACGCATCATCAAAACGAAGGGAGAGCGTGCTGGTGAGCCCATCGGGATAAATGTGTTTGTACTCCGGGGCAAGTTCTTTGCCAATGTAAATATGTTTCACTCCAGAGGTGCCCGAAAAAGCATTGTCATCAAAGAATTTACAGCTGTCTGGAATGATGATCTGATCGAAGGATTTGCAATTCTCAAATGCGCGTTCGCCTATAAAAGTTACTCCGGTTAGGTCAAGCCACAACAAACGGGTACAATCGGCAAAAGCGTAGCGAGGAATCTTGGAAACAGTGATTGTATCTATTGTTGTCAATGAGCTACATCCACGGAAGGCTTCTTCTCCGAGGGATGTGACTGTTCCAAAGTCCAGCACTTCCAGACTGCTACATCCGGAGAAAGCGGAAATGCCGATTTCGGTTACTGTATCGCTCCCGCCTATAGTGACCAGAGAAGAACAATTCTGGAAACAATTATCGGGAATATGGGAGAGCGGTCCGCAGTTCAGCGTTGCTAGGTTTCGGCATCCGGAAAAAGCAGAAGCACCGATTTCTGTTACGGCATCGGCCCCATTTACAGAAACCAGAGAAATACAATGCTGGAAGCAACTGTCGGGAATGCGCGAGAGGCCTTCATGCAAAGTTACGATACGCAATGTATTGTAATCGGAAAAGAATGCTTTTGGTAGTTCCTTTATTCCCGTGCCGATCACAATCTCTTGTAGAGAGGAGCAACCATCGAAAACATTTGCGGGAAGATGTGTTATGTTATTACCGATTGTAATGGTGGAAACGAAGGGGTTATTTTGAAGGAAATCAGGTGCAAGCTCTCTGACGGGTAAACCCGAATAGGTATCTGGAATGGTCAGTTCCGGAACGTTCGACTTCCAAAGACCCGATACCACATAGTAGGTTCCATCCGAGCTTAAGGTATATCGTAGTGCGGGGGTTCCGACAACAAGCTTGGTGTTAATATGAGTATGTCCGGTGGTCTGAACGGTTCCAACGCCTACCAGAAAAACATCCACACTAGCGATACCTTCGCTCAGCGATGTTAGCTTGACTACCATACGCACCTGTTTTGTGCTGTTCGCAGTGGAGGGAACACTATACTTGGCATAGATCGACGTGATATTATTGATCACGCTCTCTTCTATTTTGCCTGTAGGCGCTTCTTCGATGGTAGCTTTTAAGATTTCAGCTTCCGGTACACATGCCATGATATTGATGCTTTGGGTACCATCATTGTCGTTAATGGCTGTGTACCCAAAATCCATTACCATATAGCATATATTACTATCACTGAAGGAGGGCGCTGTGGTAAAATCATCGTCTGAGTAATTGCCCATATTATATGCGGCCTCGGTCAGATAGTTAACGGAGAAATTATCAATGTTTACTTGAGTATCAATGGTTGGAGGATTGCCGATTGCAGCCACGGCGGGTTCGTCTATATAGATTTTGGAGAGATGCTCTTTTCCTACATATTCCAGACTCAGATGTGCATAAAGGATTCCGTCATATAAAGGTCGAAATGGGATTACGACCATGCCATATGACAAACGATCATCCTGCCCAGGGGAGATGATCAATCTAGCATCGGGAGGATTATTCATATTGACAGACATATCGGCATATACTCCTGTCAAATATTCATCGCCAAGAAGTTCAACGCAATTGTCGTCATGAAGAACTCCTGTTTCGGTGACCAGTGTGAATTTAAGATAGGTCTCTAAAAGAAGATCTGTACTCGGAAAATCTCCATAAAAGAGACATACAAGATAACAGGGGCGTTCATCTGTGTAGGTTTCTTCATGGATCGCTCGCTGAAGATATTGCCCATCTTTTGCCAGCGCAAATTCGCTTAATAAGCCTGAAGCACCACCAGTACCAAGCAATTCATTCTCTTTAGGCTGGGTATCTGGACCCAGTAGTATGCAGTCGGTGATCCAGCAGTCGCGCGGATACTCCTTGCCATACACTATATTGGGCTTTGACTGTGTTTCTTTGGGTTCTTCTGTCATTTCCTCCAATGCGGAGCAACCGGAGAGGCAAAATAGCAAAAGCAGCATGGAAGTCAAGAAAATTACGCTGTGCAGGGTTCGTTTCATATCATGTTCTCCCTTCATGTGGTTTGGGATAAAACGATTTAGAGGAAGTTTTCCAGACACTCGGAATGCGCAGGCTCGTGGCACGCAGAGAGCGTAGCACGGCGCACCCCATCTTCGCCCTCTGTGATTTGCAGCACCTTGTTTACCCCGTCAAAAATTTGGCAGTGGGTAATGGCGACCACCGCAATTTGGTTGCGGCGCAGGTCTGCCAAAAGCTTATTCAGGATATCCTTGTTGCGTCCGTCCAGATTGTTCAGCGGTTCATCCATGATCAGCAATTGCAGGCCGCATATCTGAGCTTTGATAATGCCGGCCAACACGTGAATCATTTTTTGCTGACCGCCGCTCCAGGCACGCACATTTTTGGTTTTAAAGCTCTTATAGTTTTTACACAAAAAGCTGGAAGCTAGATACTGCTCATAATAATTGCGAATGAGGCAATCCACTTGACCTAAACGATCCTTTTTTTGCCCACGGGTGAGGGAGGGAGTGCCGTTCAGCGCAATCTTACAGGTGTTGTAGATGTAGGAATAGGCAGAATCAGAGGAAAGAAAACGTTCCTCCTGCCCGATCCAGGCAACGGCACAGTTGAGTTGTGTCAGTGCGTCGTGAGAATACTGGTGGATGCTGGTGGAGGGGAAACCGGCGGCACAGAACTGTATGCTGCCATCGACGATTTTGAAATAGTGATTTCCCTGCAGATGGAACAGCCGCAAAAAAGTGGACTTTCCACAGCCGTTTCGCCCCTTGATCAGGACAAAATCTCCCTGCTGGATATCAAAGGAACCGTATTCAATAAGGAAGCGAAAGGTATCGTCGGCTGCGCCATCTTCCCGGATGCCCAGCACCAGATTGCGCACGGAAACGACGGTTTCATTTTGCATGGACATCGTACAACCTCCTTGTGATCATCAGTGAATACGCAATGCATACCAGCGCGCATGTGGCTAAGAAAAACAGAACAGGAATCCAGTATGCCCCGGTGTAGCAGCCATAAATGTGGCTGTGGATCCCGAACAGCAGAAGTGCCGGGAAGAAATATTTCAGACCGTTTTCTGCCAAAATGCGAACCAGCAATTGCCGCTTTTGCAAACCCAAGGCTGCCAGGGTGGCATGGTCTGCGTGGCGTTTGCGAAACAGGAAGTGCTCACAAAGGCAGATGACGGCGATGATTACCATCACCGCTGCCAGGGCGCATCCAGTCATTACCACGACAGAATCCCCAGCGAGATCAGCGGTGTACACCAGCCGATCAAGGCCGCGATAGCCATCGCCATCGGTGGCGAATGTAATGAACCGGTGGCTGTGCTCCAGCAGAGCCGGGGAAAAGGAAAGTACCACGATGCCTTCGTGCATATAATCCTCGTCCAGACCTTCCTGCGCCGGGAGAATTCGATCCACACAGAAGGTCTGCGTTGTGCCGATCAGCCGTGCATAACTGCCGGGGTGGAGGCCGTAGCGCTCAGCAATATTGGCGCTGACAGCGCAGGACCCTGCAGGCAACGTGCCGAAAAGGGAAATGCTGTTGGTTCCATAAATGGCATCAGGCATTACCATGAGCACGTCGCTGCGCACATTTTCTTCTGTCGTGCCGGCAATGGAATCGTTTTTCAAATAGTAAAAGCTTTCGCCTGTATTCTGCTCGGCGGAAAAAATGATTTCATTCACGGCAGAAGCGTGGACACGCCGGTACTGGGCAGCACTGCGCACAGCAGGGCCAAGCAGGAACTGAAAGGCCAGCATATAGCTGAGGATTACAACCAGTATAATCAGTGTGTGCGGATAAAAGGCCCGCAGGCGCACGGTCATGGGAATGCCATTACCAGCGTGTCTCATCATATCATTCCTTTGCTGAAGAATTGCGATAGAGGGATGTTACATAAATGCAAACCACGATTGCCACGGGAATGGTGGCGACCGGAGCGATGACTGCCAGAGAGAGCAGGGTGCGGGTGCAGTCATTGGGGAAATAGGTGCCGGAGGCGATTGCGCCCAATACGGCAGCGGTGATGGCGGCAATCGCCACAGCACTGGCCAGTACGGGTAGCAGGGAAGTGACGAGCATTTTCTGCAGGCTCATGCCTGCGTCCCGCTTGATGCGGTCATTACCCCGGTTTGTGGTGACAAACAAACTGTTTACCAGCACAAACATGGTGAAAGCGGCAATGACGGTCAGCAGGTGAAGCTCGGTGAGTCTTTGCTCCGTGGTCAGCACCTTTTCCTGCAGCAGGGAATAGGCCTCCTGCTTGTCCACAACCTGACCGCCGCCTTTTCGGGCGGTTTCCAGTACTTCTGTCCGATAGGCATCATACCGTTCTCTGCAGGATGCTTCGTATGCTTCCTGTGTTTGATTGGGCAGAATTCTGCCGCAGTGCAGGTCCACATATGCTTCGTAAGAGAGGGCTACGTTTCCTTCGCCGGCATAGTCCGTTAGCAGCTGGGTAACAGCGGAGGAATCCTTCGCCACCACAAATGCACCGCCATAGGCGTTGGGCGTGGTGGCAGCGGCAAGATCGCCGGCCTGCGCCACCAGCACAATGCCTTTTTCCATAATGGAGAGGGTGGAGGGCAGATAAATGGCCGAAACAACGCGGGTGTATGTTTTTCCCAACAAACGCAGGGCAATGGAGTCTCCCACCGTAACGCCCAGAGCCTCGGCAGCTGTTACGTCCAACATGGCGCCGTCAGGATGAAAAGTCCCCTGAATCAGGGTTCCTTCCGTCAGAAGGGAGGCACTGTGGTCCTGAATATCGTCAGATATCAAAAGAAGCACACCCTCATCCCGGGAGAAGGCGTTGGTATAGGCGTAGTACGGGAAAACACATGCTACTGCGTTCTGGGCTTCCAAGTCGGCAACCTGCGCCTGGCTGGGGGCAGCAATGTGAAAATCAAATTGGGTGCGTGTATAGGTGCTTTTGCGCAGTTCCAAATCAACAGTGCCTTGGATGAGATGCGCACCCAGGCCGATCAGAACCGCCACGAACAACAATGAAAAAATGATGTATTTGATAAATGGTTTCATAAGCATTAATTCCAGGTGTAGCTGATGGTGTTAGAATAATTGGAGGGGATGATGTTCTTATTAGAACTGTAAGCACGGATCTGAAGATTGTGGAAGCCAAAGATCTGGCCGGTGAGGCTGTATACGATCTCGCTGCCCACCGCATAACCCTCGGCAGGGATTACGATATCTTCACCCATGAAATTCTGAATCGGCTGATTGTTTTCATAGATCATGTAGTATTCTGCGTTTTTGACATGATTCCAGGAAAGGAAGCCGGGCTCGACTACCGACAGCACGGAGGAGTCAATCTGCACCTCATTGATCTTCAGATTCTTGGTATAGCCGTCACTGCCAAGGATTTTGTACTCCTCGTCAGGATCGTAATCATAACCGATGATGATATGAGATTCGCCCACATCAATGGGGCGGATCTTGACGATCATTTCGATTTTCTTGGGTTCCGTGCTGAGGGCGGGGATCTTAAAGGAGACCGTGGTGGTTTTGCCGATATTGCCGGTGACGGCGTCGGTAAAGACCAGGCTTTCGATCATACCGGTGCTCACGTCCTCCACGGTTCCGTCCATGACATTCAGGGAATCAAAGGTGATGTTCAGATCCAGAAGGCTCTGGCCGTCGTTGTTTCGGGCGGCGGTGATATCAAAGGACAGAAACAGGTAGTAGGAGGTGTCCACATCCAGAGAAGTCCATTTCTGGGTGGTGTCGATTTTGGAGGTGGTGGGATCGTAATCATCTTCGCTGATAAAGCCGAACACGGGATCGCTGACGGTGATATCAGACGATCCGGTGGCGCTTCCGCCCTTGGTGGTATTCCGGCAGGCTGTGGTGCAACAGACCAGCAGCACGATCAGAAGCGTCAATAAAGCGGTTTTCATTACCTTACGCATGGCAAATTCCTCGATTTATGTATTTTTACTTATATGTGGAGGCTTCGCGCACCAGAGTTTCATTACCGAAATCTATGAAGACGGTAATTTTGAAGGTTCTAAAATCCTGATAGGAGCAGGAAGAGAATTGAGGATGGAAGTAGGTCAGTTGCGTCCAGAGAATGGCGCCATCAGCGGCCTTGGTGGTAATGGTGATGGGCGGCTCGGATGTTCTGTCCATGCTGCCGACCAATGTGCCATTGGCATCGAAGTACTCAATTTTATAGGTAAAGGACAATTCGTTGATATCATTGCATCCTTCAAATGTCAGATTGCATACATTCTGATTTTGCAATGCGTTGACATGGAAATCGATATTCACATTGAACACAGATACCTGTTTATAGGCGGGGGTGATGGCCGAACTGAGAACGCCGTCTTCCGTTGCGTTGAGGCGGGCGTAAATCAGAAATACGCCGTTGGGCATATTCTGGGTGTCTCCGCCGATGATCTCGTGCTCTGTGCCAGCTTCGTCCAAATAATAGAATCGGGCGCCGGGCTGATCAGAGGTCAGGATGTGGGTATCCGGATTGTAGATCACGCTGGGGCAGGGCAGCTTGGTCACGGTGATGGCAGCAGAATGGCTGGAAGCCAGCATGGCATCGAATTCGGGGAAAGCCGAAGCCAGGGGCACCAGAGTGGCCTTCATCTGGTATTGCCCCCCCTGAACGATTTCGTCAACCGATGTGGCGGCGGTCCAATTGCTGCTGCCACTGGTGGCGTAGAAAATCTTCAGGGTGTATCGACTGGTGTCGTAAGCGCATTGCAGTACACCGCCGGCTACCTGGATGCTGGGCGCTTCGGCGCGCATGAGTTTCAGGGTAATTTCTTCAGATTCCAACGCCAAAAGCTGGCTGGAGGCAACGATGCGCTTAGCCCGAATTGTGTGTGCGCCGGGGGAAAGGGTGTCGATGTTCGGCAGTCCGGTGCTCCAGGTGCCGCCATCGATGCTGTAGCGATTGTTGCTGTTGGAATCTGCAGACCAGCCGCTGTCAGATACAGACAGGGAAGGGGGCGCTTGCTTGACCACGGTTACCGTTTCACAAACATACTCCGTTCCATCCACTCTGGCCTGGAGGGTGACTGTATTGTCGCCAACCTTCCAGTCGCACTGCTGTGCGGACAGGTAGGCGGTGTCGGTGGTATAGGTGGTGCCGTTGACAGAAACAAAATAGGTAGCGCCAAGACCGATGTCACTCCAGGAGAGGGTGCCGTCCACCATAGTGATGTGGTTGCCAATGGCCACATGGTAGCTATTTTGGTTCGAGGGCTCAATGCCCATGGTAGCTGTTTTACACACGATGCCGATTTCATGGATGCCGGACCCAAAGGCATCTGCAAAACCGTCACCTTCGATGGAGAAGTAGTTGCGGCTGAAATCCTTCCAATAGATGCCATCCACATAGACGGCGAAGGAGGTCGCGTTGGCGCTTGCCTGCCAGGACACCTTGTCGTCAGCATAGGACATACCGGTGATGGCATCCAGCTTGCCATAGAAAATGGTTTGGGTGGCCACGCCGTGAACAGTTTGTTCGCTGGCGTCCCTGGCGATAATGGTGATGGTATTCTCGCCCTGAACAAAGTCTACCTGGCATTCCGGTGTACTGACGGTATAAGGCGTGCCGTTGACCGTCAACTCATAAACCGTAGCGCCGTCAACACGATTCCAAATCAGTCGGCCGTCAGTATAGACCAAATTCTGGGGGGCTTCCAGTTTGTCCACCCAAAGGGGGTCGGACGGGGCGGAGGGTTCATACTTGTCATCCTCCGTAAATGCCCGCACGGTGACCTTTAGGTTGCCATGATTGGCATTGGTGCTGAGATTATAGCTGAGGGAGGTGGTGGTCTGTGTTTCCACGCTGGTGGCATTGACATACACCGCATAATACTGGGCATGGGGCACAGCTTCCCACTGAACATAATTGCCGTACTGGGTAAGCTTGGGGGTTTCTAACTGCAGTTTCTTAACAATGATGGTAACGGATGTGCGAACACCCTTGAATTCAAAATAAACAGTTTGTTCTCCCAGTTTTTCAGGATCATAACCCACCATTTTGTCGGTGATAGGCTCCGTTACCACTGCGCCGGAATTTTTTTGGTAGGAAACGTGGAAATCCTTCAGGAAATCCTTCGGCTCATCGCCATAAGTGACCTCGATCACTTTCTCAACGGAAAAAGCAATGCTGTCTGTGCGGATGGCGTTGAGGAAAAGCAGGACGCTTAAGGCCGCGGCGATCAGCAATCCGCTGACGCAGGAAACGATCAGCGTGTTGCGTTTTTTGCGGGCTTTTTCGGCATCCAGGAAGTTTTTCCATACCTTGGTCTCTTCCAGGGGCATGCCGTGGCCGCCCAGATGGTGCTTACAATAGGATTTCAGATTGGCGGCAAATTTCCGGGTTGTGCCCCGGAACGCCGGGGCGGGGAATACCTCGGAGGCAATCCGGTCGCTGGAAAGCAGCGCGCGGATATACGTTCTGCCGGCATCTGCCCATGCATCCTTCTTGGAGTAGAAAATATTGAAAATTTCAATGGCAAAGGCCTTGTCCTTTTCCTGGTGAATGCAGTGTATGATGGAATCGCAGATCACTGCAAATTGAGTCTGATCACCGTGGGTGCGCTTGATCAGTTCCTCCCAGTCGCTGGTCGTTCCCAGCTTGGGATGGGTTTTCAGCAGGGAAAGAAACAGATCGCTGCCGGTGCGCCGGGAGTCAAAATCTCGAGCATGATTTTTCAGGACCGCCTGTAATTCCGCGTCCTTCCGGCTGACTGCCGCACCGGCGGAAAGAATGATAAAGCTGCGCCAAACACGGTTAAAATCCGGAAGATCCGTGTATGTATCCCAGGCGGAGAGAACTGTTTTCAGCACCTTCGGATCGCCGCTATTTTCATAATTGGTCACCAGCTGCTTTAAATCGGCCTCCGTTTGTACCTTGCGCACCTGGGCGCGCTTCATGGCACCGCCGATGTCGTTTTCGATGCTGATCGGTAGATTACAGTGTGGACAGACCTTGGTGTGTTCATCAATGGCAAACTGTTCACCACACCGTTTGCATTTATATTCCATATCCTTCTCCATTTGTCCTTTGTTAAGCGATCTTAAACTTGTAGTTTATGCTCTGGCCATCCCAGAGGGAACCGTTTTCACCGGAGACCCAGAATTCAACCGTTCCTTGGCTCTTGCGCAGCGGGGTTACTTCGAAAATGAGGCGGATTGTTGCGGGCCGCCGGGATTGGCTGTTCCGGAACAGACGGAAAGTATCGCTATCCACTGCTTGACAATTCATGCCCGGACCGATGGCATATTTGAGGGCAACACGGCAGTCTACATTGTTGTCAATATGAAGGTCGAAGTCCAGATGTTCGGCAGAGCTGCCCAGCTGCCTGGGGTTGCCCCAACAGTATACATCCACCATCCAGTAGTATTTTTTGCCCAGTTGCAGATAGGTCTCCACGGTGTAACTGGTAGACAGTTCATATAGGTGGCCAAAGGGTGTGAAGTTTACCAGATCATCTACATTCTTATTGCCGTCAAACATGCGCATGGCACTCATTTCCACGGCGGCAGGGTCTGATACATTCAGCCCGTCGCATTTTTTCAAGGCATCCTTTTCCAGCATTTCTACCTTGTTCAGATTCAGAATCGTCAATTGGTCGCAACCGGAAAAAGCTTTGGAATCCACTGCGGTCACGGGAAGACCCTCATGGTATTTGGGAATGACCACAGTGCCGGTCATGGTGTCATAGCCGGTGACATGGTAGGTCATGCTATTCTTGTCCAGCCGATAGGTCAGCGTGGAGGCTGCGGAATCCACAACGCTGTGGTGCGCTTCTGTGATGCCGTCAATAATGGCCTGATCGGCATATACAAAGAAATCAAAGTCAATGACACTGGCCTCAGGCACGGTAAAGCCCAGTATGATCCGGGCGTGTTTGGTGCCATCGCGCAGGGAGGTATATGCAAAATCAAAGGTTTTTCCGCCGTAGAACTGGCCGGAGGTACTTTTGGCGGTGTTTGCCTGCTCAATGCCGGTGTCTGTCCATTCTCCGGGATACAGATAAATGCCGCAATAGAATTCGCCAAGAACGGTGTGGTCGGAAATCATATCAAAGTCCACCACCAGATAATTTCGGCCGGCAGACATACTGGAAATGGTGGATACATCGGAAACGCTGTCCAGCTGGCCGCTTTCATATACTTCCTGGCTAACAACACCGTAGGTAAAGTTGGCAATAGAGACATTGGCGACATTTTCTAAATTGTCAGAACTGCTTCTGACAGTGGCTAAGAGATGATCTTCGTGTTGCTCACTGTATATGCTGCCAACGAGAAAATCCACATATAGAATACCCACATGGCTGGGCACAAAGGGGATGGCAATGCATACCCGGGAACTGCTGTTGGAGTCATGGTCGATGATAAAATGCGACAGAGAAAAAGCCAGGGGTTCCGCGTTGGGATTCAATGAGGTGTCTTCACCGCGAATATTGCCCTCTAGGGTGAAAACTTCCTCATCCCGATAAGCCACCGCGTTGCCGCCCCGGTATACATTGCCCCAGGATTTCAGACGGAAATCCACACCGGCGTTATGCCAGTCCTCTCCTGCGTTGAGCTGCCAAAGCAGATAGTATTGTTTGCCGACCTCCAGGTTGGAGGTGTGACAGGAGTCCTCTTTATTTCGAAACTGCTTTGCCAGTGTCCGGGTATCGTCTTTGATGGCCTCAAAATCCGCTGCGGTGCAGATCAGCATATCGCTGTCAAGGTTGTCCTTGATTGAATTGAGGATGGAATCACCGAGATTATTGCATCCGGACAGGGTCATGCAGCTCAATGTCATGATACAGACCAGGACAAAACAAAATTTTCTCTTCCATTTTTTCATATTTCTTCTCCCTAATTGGATGTGATGAGGCAAGCTCGGCCCCTTTTAGGGTCAACACTTGGCACAACGGCCGGGAAAAACATTGAGGCCCCTTGCTGAAGAGAAAGGGGCCTCGGGGCTTATTGTCCGGTTCGCTGGAACTGCCGGATGCGCAGAAGATCGTCAGGTTTTACGGAGGGATGGATCTCCGCAAATGCACTTTCGATCATGTCATTGGAGTACAAATACGCCTCGGGACCCTGGAGTACGCCGTTCTTTTTGTGGTCCCGACGGACACGATCCAGCAGATCGCGCAGCTTGCTGATAAAATGCTGCACATCTCGATTGGAATACTGCAGTGCGGCAAGACGGGCGGCTACGCTGTCCAAATCCACATCCGGCTCCAACCGATCGCCGATCTTGCGGGACAACACAGAGTGGATGATCTGTTGGTTGGGCAGCGGAACCTCAATGCGCACATTCGCCCGGGACAGCACCGCGCCGTCCAAATTATACGGGCAGTTGGTGGCGGCGATCAGCAAGGTTCCCAAAGAGGAGGAAAAACCGTCCATGAGCTGCAGCAGCGTAGTGACACGGGAAATTGCAGTGGGGTCGCCGGTATCCTTTTTGCGGTCGGGTGCCAGAGCGTCAAATTCGTCGATAAACAGCACGCAGCGTTCAAACTGGCCGCAAAATTCAAATACAGCCTGCAGATTCTTTTCCGTTGCGCCCACCTTGCAGTCGGACAAAGAGGGGCCAAAAACGGGGAAGAAGTGAATGTCTGCGCCCAAATGACGCTTAAGTTCTTCGGAGACTGCTTTGGCAAAGAAGGTCTTGCCTGTGCCGGGCACGCCGTAGAGCAACATAAAGTTCTTTGCCTTCTTGCCGATCTGCCTGTGGAAGTCCCGGTCTGACTCGTCAATAAAAAACTCGCTTTCGATCAACTCTTTTTCTGCCTGCATGCCAATGACATCGTCGAAAGTGACCACCTCGTTGGCATCTCCACAGAGAAAGCCCCGGACATCCACGCCCCGGATCACATACTCAATGCCGTCTCCGTCGTGACTTTTGTCAGCATCGGCTGCTTTGCCGACGGGATTGGGAACAGCAGGTTTGGGCATGATGGGTTTGAAATGGTTGCCGGTGGGGGCGGCAGGTGCATCGTAAGTCAATTCGTCGCATTCGCCCAGCCTTTGCTTGCACACTTCATACATTTGTCTGAGCTTTACGGCGTTGTCACGCATGATCTGCTTTTTTTCGGGACTGGGCGTGGTTTCGTAAATCTTGGTGCAAAGCGTCATTGCTTTTTCAATCAGCGTTTTGCTGTAGGCGTATTCTTCGGCACCAATGTAACGCTCGATATCCTTACGCAGCTCTACAAATTGCACCTCGAGTGTGGAATTGTATGCCATGTTCGTCCCTCCTTGGTTTAGTTCAGCCGGAACAGGTCGCTGTTGGCCTCTGCCTCCAGGGTGGTCTGCTGATCATATTGCTCCAGACGCATGGAAACGATGGCGTCGATTTCCTGATCCTGCACGCCGGACATGTCGTTGTCGATATCCGAGATCTTGCTGGATACCTTGCCGAAAATGGCGTCCATCTGGCTCAGACCCTTGCTGAAAATGTCGTCAAACTCGTTGACTTGCTTGAGCATTTTCTTGATTTCGGGGGACATGTTGATTTTGTTTGTTTCACCCATGACGGTGCCCAGTGCGTCGTAAACAGCGCTCTTGGCAAATGCTTCGTCCACCATATAGTTGAACTGCTCGATTTGATCCATCAGGTCATTCATTTTTGCCTGACGGCTCAAAACCAGCTTTAATTTCTGCTTGTATCGATTTGCCTCAGTGGTGCGGCCCTCTCGCTTCAGCGACACCATTTTGGCAAGATAATTGTCGATGGTGCCCTGGTACTGATCCAATAGTTCCTGCACGGAATCCTTGCAGCGATCAAAGGCTAATTCAATCTTGACCTTGCTGGGTTTTTCCTGCGGTTTCTTCTGCCATAGCATAGTCATTTCTCCTTTGTGTCTAGGGGACATTTCATCCTATTTTAAGGGGCTGTTGCTGCTCGCTTAGAAATCAAACATTTCGTCGGTCAGCTTGACGGTGGCGTTGCTGGAATGGTCCATCACGCTGTCGTCCACAGCCAGAGTGGATGCGATAACCTTCTTGTGGGATGTGTTGAGCTGCTCGTGATACTTATCGTAAGTGGTGCTATCGTACTCGTTTCCACGCTTGGCGGTGAGTGCGCCGTCCATGGCACCGGTGATGTCGTAGCCGGTGGCATGTACAACGCTCTGCTTCTTCAGCTCGTTCATCATATCTTCCAGCACTTGCTTTCTGCTGGCGTAATGGGCAATCTGGTCGTCAATTTTCTGAGCGCTTTCCTTCAGCTCGGCCAAACGGCCTACCACCTCTCGTTCGGTGACATAGCCATTCTGCAGGTCACGCTTCAGCTGCTGTCCTTCGGTGGTCAGCTTTTTGCGCTCCATTTTCTGCTTTTCGATTTCCACATACATGGTATCGCTTTCCAGTTTTGCCTTGAGGTACTGGGGATCTGTGTAGTAAGAACCGCAATCCTTGCGGTCATTGATGTAGCCATCAATGATGTGCATACAGGCACGTGCCGCAATGAAATTGCCTCTGCGGCAATAGGAGTTGGCGTTGTCGATTGCCTTCAACAGCAGGGAATCCACAGAGGAAAGAGCGGATTTGTTGGTGCTTTCGTCCACTCGTCTAACCAGTTCCTGCATGCGGATCACATCATCCATCAGGGTGTCGAAGCCATCGCCGGCATACATCATTTCCTTGCGCAGCTTATTCAGCTCGTTCAGAATAACGTCCTTTCGGGTGCCTCGTTCCTGCTGTGCCACCTGCGCCGCCTTGACCTCCTTGGGCTTCATCTGCTGGGGGGCCTTTCCGGTGTTGATTTTGTATCCCTGCTCCTTGAAAATAGCACTGAGCTGATCCTGCTCGGTCTTCTTCTTTTTGTTAAAAAGTCCCATGATGTATTCTCCTTACTGTATTGTCATTTTGGTTATAGTTTCCGGCCGCAGGCGGGACAGAATTTTGCGCCGCTGTCCGGCAACTTGGCACCGCAGTGCATGCAAAAGCGCTGCTTGTTGTCGGAATCCTCTCCATTTTTGCTGCCGCCTTTGCTGATCACCACAGGGGCGTTGCCGTTAGTGTTGGTGGTCAGGGTATCGTTGTTGTTGTGGGTGGTGGTATTCTTGGCAAGGATCACGTCCACATCGTGCTTGCGTGCGGCTGCCAGCTCGTCAGCAGCACGATCCAGCAGGTCGTTGTCCAAACTGGAAATTGCCTTATTCATCAGCGCGTCGTTAATCTGCTTAAATTTGTCCTCTGCGTCATCCAGCGCATTAAGGTGCATGGAAATGCCCCGTGCGGAAAGCATCAGACCCATCTGCATCAAGGCGTTGGCGGCCTTTCTGCTGCTCATGACCTCCTTGGCCACATCGTTGAGGGCGGCCCGCAGTGTGATTTCTGTGGTGGAGGGAGTGATATATTTGCTGGCAGCGGTCATCACTTCGTTGCTTAGGTGACTGCGCATCGTGGCGTTGACTTCCTGCACCAGCGCATCCCGGGTCATGGAACGGTTGAAGTAATTGGCAAGATCACGGTGATCCATGATCTCTACCAATGCGCTGCCGACAATGGAGAATTTGGCCTTGGCCATGGGCATGGAGCTGAGGGACACCACGTGCTGGCCGCCAAAAAAGCTGATGGAGATGTTGTCAAACATCTTGTCCGGCATGAGGAAGATGGGGGTGGTGGCTTTCTTGCTGCCGACGATGGAGTTGGGAAGCTTATAGGGCATTTTCTGACCCTTGAATTCCATGCCGCCGATGACTGCTACCGTGCCGGGTAAAACAGTCACATTCACGGTTCGTCTAACAATGGGAGGCAGTTCCAGCTGCTCCACCAGATAGTTGCTGTCAGAAAGACCAAGTGTAAGATCCTGAGAAAAAAGTCCAATTTGTGATGGTGCGGTTCTCATCTTCTGTTCCCTCCGTTTTCTGTTTCTACATCATATTTGATGCCGGCCTGATCCAGCATTTTCATGGCATAAATACTGGGGATGCCGCCGTTCATGCCCTGCGCCTTACCACCCTGTCGGTCCGGCGTGCCGCGCACATGGGTTGCGATGACACAGCCATCTTCATTGAAGACAGGGCCACCGGAGTTGCCGCCGTTGGTGGCACTGTCGTACATGAACTGGCCGTTGCGGTTATTGTCGCTGATGATGCCACTGGTGATGCAGGTGCCCTGTCCCAGGGAA
Source organism: Faecousia sp. (assembly GCA_045124575.1). Classification (GTDB taxonomy): domain Bacteria; phylum Bacillota; class Clostridia; order Oscillospirales; family Oscillospiraceae; genus Faecousia. The sequence continues at coordinate 20,587 of JBGVMD010000068.1, read as the reverse complement.
TTGCCGATGATATAAACCCGCTCGCCGGTGCGTACCCGGGAAGAGTCGCCGAAGCAGACGGGCTTGGCTTTGACCGGCATACGATGTAATTTGATCACTGCAAGATCCTGATTGGAGCAGAAATCATGTTTGGTGCCCACGGCAATCACTTCAACAGAAACCTTTTCGCCTGCGATCTTGGCGGTACAGTCGTCGCAGACCTTGCCGTCGATGACAACCACGTGGCTGTTGGTAATGGCGTAGCCCTGGCCGTTGATCAAATATCCGGAGCCGCTATAGAACGACAGCCCTTTTCTGGTGGATAGCTCCAGCACACCGTTGACATTACGATCAAACAAATCCGCACCACTCATGTGGATTTCGGAATCCTGAGAAACTGCCGCATTGGGGGCTGCGGGGGCAACGGGCATTCCAGACCCACAGATGGGACAGATTGCCACATTTCCCACTTCTTCACCGCAACAGGAACATTTCATATGCCAATCTCCTTATATAAATAAGTATACTTATCCCCATTATATTCCATCCTGTGAAACAAATCAAGACCTTTGTCGATATCTGATCGGTATGACAACGCAAAATTGCTCCCTCATTTTCCTTGTATCGGGCGGAACGATCGGAAGACGTGTGTCCGTTGCGGAAAAGAGAAAACCGTCCCAAGCGCCTTGCAGATTTTCGGCTGAGAGGGGAGCGGGAAGAGGCAAAGGATTTGGGCTTTATTTGAACAAAAATCATCCTGAAAAAGCAACATTTTTTGAAAAAAGTCCTTGACTTTTGACAATTACCATGTTAGAATATGCAGGCCGCATCGAAGGGGCTTAAGTTGGTGCGCCAAAAAGCACCCGCCTTTAGAGCGAGACTACACAAAATAAAGTAGGTGAAACAAGAAATGAAGGCAATTATCGTTACTGGTGGCAAGCAGTACACCGTTTCCGAGGGCGACGTTCTCTACATCGAGAAGCTGAACGCTGAGGAGGAGGCCACCGTCAAGTTCGAGCAGGTTCTGGCTATCCTGGACGGCGAGAACACCAAGATCGGCGCTCCCGTGGTCGAGGGTGCTTGCGTCGAGGCCAAGGTCGTTAAGAACGGCAAGGGCAAGAAGATCGACGTGTTCAAGTACAAGGCTAAGAAGGGCGAGAAGAAGCACATCGGTCATCGTCAGCCCTACACCAAGGTGGAGATCACCAAGGTCGCTCTGTAATTGAAACTATGACAAGATGCGAATTTTTCACCGAGGACGACAGAATCACCGGATTCTCCGTCTCGGGTCACAGCGGTTATGCTGAGGCTGGCTCCGACATTGTCTGCGCCGCCATCTCCGCTGTTGTTTCCCTGGTCGAAGCCACCATCAATGATGTGTGTGGCGCCAAGGCCAAGGTCCGCGTCAAGGAAGAAGATGCTCGCATCACCTTGATGCTCCCCACATCCTGCGATGAAGAGGATGCAGTTCAGGCAGTGCTTGCCGGAATGCTGTTGTACCTGTGCAATCTGCGGGATGACTATCCTGATTATATCGAAGTTTTGGAGGTGTAACACCATGCTGAAGATTAGCATTCAGTTCTTCGCTCACCACAAGGGCGGCGGTTCTACCAAGAACGGTCGTGATTCCAAGGCGAAGCGTCTGGGCGTGAAGCGTGCCGACGGTCAGTTCGTTCTGGCTGGCAACATCCTGGTTCGCCAGAGAGGCACTCACATTCATCCCGGTGTCAATGTTGGCATCGGTAGCGACGACACCCTGTTTGCTCTGGTGGACGGTACCGTCCGTTTTGAGCGTATGGGCAAGGATCGCCGTCAGTGCTCCGTTTACGCTGAGCAGTAAGTCACTTGGAAAAGCTGCCGCATAAATTGCGGCAGCTTTTTTAATTCAAAGTTCAAAATTCAAAGTTCAAAATTGGGAAAAATAATTTTGCATTTTGAATTATGCATTTTGAATTCCGACGTTAGGAGGGTTTTCTATGTTTGTGGATAAAGTACGAATTACGGTCATCGGCGGTCGCGGCGGCGACGGCGCAGTGGCCTTCCATCGTGAAAAATATGTCAATGCCGGCGGTCCCGACGGTGGTGACGGCGGCCATGGTGGCAGCGTCATCCTGCGGGTCAGTGACCATATGACCACTCTGCTGGACTTCCGCTATAAGCGTAAGTATGCCGCACAGGCCGGCGAAAATGGCCGTGGCCGCAATATGCACGGCAAGAAGGGTGAGCCTCTCATCATTGAAGTGCCCCGTGGCACTGTTGTTCGTGATGCCGAAACCAATGCCATCATTGTGGATATGTCCACCAATGAGGATTTTGTCATCGCCAAGGGCGGCCGTGGCGGCTGGGGCAATGCCCACTATGCCACCCCCACCCGTCAGATCCCTCGTTTCGCAAAGGCCGGCATCAAGGGTCAAGAGCGGGACATTGTGCTGGAGCTGAAGCTGCTGGCGGATGTGGGTCTGGTGGGTTTCCCCAATGTGGGTAAGTCCACGTTGCTCTCCGTCACTTCCAATGCCCGCCCCAAAATCGCCAACTACCACTTTACCACCCTGTTCCCCAATTTGGGTGTTATTTACGTGGAAGAGGGCGTGTCCTTCGTTATGGCTGATATCCCCGGCATCATCGAGGGTGCTGCGGAAGGCGCCGGTCTGGGCCATGATTTCCTGCGGCATATCGACCGCTGCCGACTGCTTGTGCATGTGGTGGACGTGTCCGGCAGCGAGGGAAGAGACCCTGTGGAGGACTTCAACGCCATCTGCGATGAGCTGCACAACTATTCTGTGGACTTGAGCAACCGTCCTATGATCGTGGCTGCCAACAAGACGGATCTGCTGGATCCTGAGTCCGACAATCTGCAGCGTCTGCGCACCGTGGTGGAAGCCGCCGGTTGCGAGCTGTATGAGATCTCTGCCGGCACCACGCAGGGCACCCGCCAGCTGATGCGGGTGGTTGCACAGAAGCTGAGCACCCTGCCGCCCGTTACCATTTACGAGCCGGAGTATGTGGCTCCTGTGGCTGAGGTGGGCGATCCCAACGCTCTGGAAATCGAGCACCTGGGCAATACTTGGGTCATCACCGGAACCTGGCTGGAGCGGATGGTGGAGAACATCAATTTCGACGATTATGAATCCCGTAATTATTTCGACATCCAGCTGACCAAGTGCGGCCTCTATAAGCGCCTGGAGGAAATGGGCATCCAGGACGGCGACACGGTGGACATCTACGATCTGGAATTTGAATATCAGAGATAAACAGAAAGGAGCATTGCGGCTGCAATGCTCCCTTTTTCATACAAAAAATGATTCACAGGCTTGAAATCTCTAAACCGGTGCAATATAATAAGCATGGTAAAATATCAAAACTGTGAGGTGAGGATATGGACGGCGGTAGTAGTTGCCCGATAGCGACAGGTGATTCGTTCCCAAGGGATCGGGCGGAAGTGTATATCCATGTCCTCGTATCCGTTTCGTAGAATGATGTGCCTGTGCCAACTGATGAAAAGGAGGTACATGTCATGAATGAAAACAAAGAATTTGATGCCGGCGTAAATGCTGCGACGCCGGTTGTATTCAGTGAAGAGATCATTTCTCTGATCCGCAGCGATCTGACCCCCAAAAAGATGCGGGAGCAGATCGGTGATTACCATGAAAAAGATATTGCGCTGGCTCTGGAGGAGTTGACGGACGACGAGCGGAAAAAGCTGTTCCGTCTGTTGCCCATGGAAACGCTGGTTAACGTGCTGGAGTATTCCGAAGACATTGCCCGGTATTTCGAGCCGCTGAGCATGCGTCGCAAGGTGGAAGCCCTGTCTATGATGGAGGCATCCACAGCGGTGGAACTGCTGCAGCAGCTGGGCAAGATGGAGCGGGATTCTCTGACGGATCTGCTGACCCCGGAGTTGCGCTCCGAAATCCGGCTGCTTTCCTCTTTTGAGGACGATGAGATCGGTAGCCGCATGTCTACCAACTATATTGAGATTCCCGAAAATGCTACCATCAAGGGCGCCATGTCGGAGCTGATCCGGCAGGCACCGGAAAATGACAATATGTCCATCCTGTACGTGGTGGACGAGGAGGGCACGTTCTGCGGTGCCATTGATCTGAAGGATCTGATTATCGCCCGGGAGGGCACCGATCTTTCTGATATTACCCGCGTATCCTATCCCTATGTCTATGCCAAAGCCCTGATTGATGACTGCATTTCCTCCTTGATTGACTACTCCGAGTCTTCTATTCCCGTGCTGGACAATGAAAACAAACTCATCGGCGTGGTTACCGCCCAGGACTTCATGGAAGTCATTGACGAAGAGTTTGCAGAAGACTACGCCAAACTGGCAGGTTTGACCGCAGAGGAAGATTTGTCCGAACCCATCGCGCAAAGTGTGAAAAAGCGTCTGCCCTGGTTGGGGATTCTGCTGGCACTGGGCTTTGTGGTTTCCGCTGCAGTCGGCATGTTTGAGTCCGTGGTTGCCCAGCTTCCGGTGATTATGAGTTTCCAATCCCTGATTTTGGGCATGGCCGGTAACGTGGGTACCCAGTCTCTGGCAGTGGCCATCCGGGTGCTGATGGACCAGCAGATCGGCGGCAAACACCTGGCAGGCCTTGTGTGGAAGGAAACCCGGGTGGGCCTTCTCAACGGTGTATTGCTGGGCATGCTGTCCTTTGCGGCTATCGGCGGTTATCTGTGCCTGCAGGGGAACGGTCCGGCCTTTGCTTTTGCGGTCTCCGGCTGCCTGGGCATCGCTATGGTTCTGGCGATGCTGGCGTCGTCTTTGTCCGGCACCATCATTCCCATCGTCTTTAAGAAACTGGGCGTCGACCCGGCTGTGGCCTCCGGCCCGCTGATCACCACCATCAACGACTTGGTGGCCGTCTTCTCTTACTATGGCCTGGCTTGGCTCATCCTCGTCAATTGGATGCAAGTAGGCGCTTAAATAAAAACAGAAATTGCCACGCCTCGGCGTGGCAATTTACATTTTCCTTGCATCGTATCCTTTTCTGGTATATACTAATAGCAAAGAAATGGGGGAGTGACCTGTGGAATTTAAGGTACTTTGTGTGGGCGATGTGGTGGGCACACCCGGTGTGGAGCGCATTCACCGCAGCCTGCGTTATTTGAAGAATAAGACCAAGGCGGATTTTGTTATCGTCAACGGTGAAAATGCCGCGGTGCTGGGCATGACGCCCCAGCAGGCCGAGGACATTTTTGATGCCGGTGCCGACGTGATTACCATGGGTAACCACACCTTTGGCAAACGGGAACTGTGCGACTATATGGACGAAAACCGACGGGTCCTGCGCCCTGCCAACTTTGCACCCCAAGTGCCGGGCTACGGCTGGGGCGTGTACGAGACCAAGTTTGGCGATGTGGCGGTGGTCGATCTCATCGGTCGGGTGAACATGGACTATACCCCCGACAACCCCTTCCTGATGATCGACAAGATTCTGGATAAAATTACTGCCAAGTTCATTTTCGTGGAGATCCACGCAGAGGCTACTTCCGAAAAGCTGGCCATGGGCCATATGCTGGACGGCCGGGTGTCTGCCGTCTGGGGCACCCACACCCATGTACCTACTGCTGACGCTCAGATCCTGCCCAAGGGTACGGGCTATGTCACAGACCTTGGCATGACTGGCCCGCAGAATTCCATTTTGGGCATCCGGCCCGATCTTTCCATCGCCAAATTCCGGGGCGACCTCTACCAGCGCTACCAGTGGGCCGATGGCCCCACCAAGCTGGAAGCTGTTCTCTTTACCATCGACACCGCAACCGGCAGTTGCTGCCGGGCAGAAAGGGTGGATTTGTATGCTGAAGATTCTCCACGCCGCTGACCTGCACTTAGACAGCGCTTTTTCAGGCCGCAGTGAGGCCGCAACCGCCCGGTTGCGGGCGGAATTGCGCACTATTCCCGAAAAGATCGGCGAAATTTGCCGCCGGGAAGACTGCGATTTGCTGCTGATTGCCGGCGACACATTTGACGGAATCCCTACCGCCGAAACCCTGCAGGCGCTGAAGAATATGCTGGCAGCGCTGCAGATTCCGATTTTTATATCTCCCGGCAACCACGACTGCTGCACCCCCACCAGCCCGTGGCTGGGGTCAACATGGCCGGATAACGTCCATATTTTTACCAAACCTGTGATGGAGAGCGTGGCGGTTCCGGAACTGAATTGCCGTGTCTACGGCGCGGGCTTTGCCTCCATGGACTGCCATGCCCTGTTGGATGGTTTCTGTGCCGCGGGGGGGGAGAAATACCATATTGCTGTGCTCCACGGTGATCCCGTTCAGCGCAACTCTCCCTATAATCCCGTGTCACAGACCCAGGTGGCCGACTCCGGTCTGGATTATTTGGCGCTGGGTCATGTCCATAAAACCGGCTCTTTCCGGGCAGGGGAAACCCTTTGCGCCTGGCCCGGCTGCTCCATGGGCCGGGGCTTTGATGAATTGGAAGAAAAGGGCGTGCTGCTGACCACCGTGGAAAATAGCGCCAGTGCCCGGTTTATTCCGTTGGATACGCCCCGCTTTTACGATTTGGAAGCTACCGTGCACACCTCGGCCAGCGCTGCCATTGCAGATGTACTTCCTGCCGTAGGCAATGAAGATTTCTACCGCATTACCCTCACCGGCGAGTGCGAACCGGTGGCATTGGATAGCCTGAAGGCAGAATTTACCCAGTTCCCCAATTTGGAGCTGCGGGATAAGACCCAGCCTCCGGCTGACTTGTGGGTTGCCGTTGGAAACGATTCCTTGGAGGGCGTGTATTTTGGAATGCTGAAAGAGGCCATGGAGGGACAGGACGAGGACTCTGCCCGCATTGCCCTGCTGGCTGCCAAAATTTCCAGGAAAATTCTCGATGGGGGAGAGGTGGTGCTGCCGTGAAAATCTATTCTATGACCGCCACCTTTGGTAAGCTGGAAAACCAAACCATGACCTTCCAACCGGGCCTGAATGTGATCAGCGCCCCCAATGAATGGGGCAAATCCACCTGGTGCGCCTTTTTGGTGAATATGCTCTATGGCCTGGAGACCCGGGTCAAGACCACCAAGACCGCCATTGCGGACAAAGACCGCTATGCTCCCTGGTCCGGCAGCCCCATGTCCGGTCGTATTGACCTGAATTGGAACGGTCGGGACATCACCGTCGAGCGCTGGACAAAAGGCCGCACCCCCATGGGGGAATTCCGTGCCTATGAAACGGTCAGCGGTATCGCTGTGCCGGAACTGACCGCCACCACCTGCGGCGAGATGCTGCTGGGTGTGGAGCGGAGCGTGTTCCTGCGTGCTGGTTTTCTGCGGCTGACAGATTTGCCGGTAACGGAGGACGATGCCCTGCGCCGCCGGCTCAATGCCCTGGTCACCACCGGTGATGAATCCGGTGCGGCCGATGATCTGGCCCAGAAACTCCGGGATCTGAAAAACAAATGCCGCTCCAACCGCACCAACGGTCTGATTCCCCAGGCGGAGGCGGAAAAAGCGGCTATTGAGGAAAAGTTGCGCCAAATTTCGATGCTGCAGAACCAATCTCAGGCAAACATAGTGCGCCGACAGGAACTGCTGGATGAACTGGCGAAGCTGCAAAATCACCAAATCGCCCTGGAATACGCTGCCGGAGAAGAAAACAACCGCCGCATCGCCGATGCCCGGGATGCCGCCCGTCTGGCGCAGATTAACCTACAAGAGCAGGAAAAGAAATGCGAAAATCTGCCGGATCGTGAAACTGCCCGGCAAAAGCTCCACGCTCTGCAGGATCTGCAGCAAAAACAGCAGCAGGCAAGGGTGGATGCCCAGATGCTGCCCCCTGCACCCCAAGAGCCCCCTGCGCCGCCTTGCTTCTACGGCTTGACAGGGGAGAAGGCCTTGGAGCATACCAATGGGGATATTGCAGACTTCCATGCCGCCGCTGTCCCGGGCGGCAAGGCCTTTCCTTTGTGGTTGCCCGGTGGACTGGCAGCTGTCGTAGGTGCGATTCTTCTGATTTTGAAACTTTGGATTCCCGGTACGCTGCTGATCGCCGCCGGCGCAGCTTGCGTTGCGCTGTATCTGATGCAGGCGCGCAAGCGGGAACAGGCGAATTTTGCGGCTGCCACGCGGCAACAGACCATTGCCAGCCGCTATGGCGGCGGCATGCCGGAAGATTGGTTGGCACAGGCACAGCGATATGCCCGCCAGCGTCAGGAATATGAAAACGCCCTGCAGCAGCATGCTGCTCTGCGGCAGCAGGCGCTGGATGCTATTGCCCATTTTGACAGCGCTCTGGAGGCGGCAACGGAAAAGATGGGCTATTCCGCTGCGGTTGCCCACTATTCCGATGCGCTGCGTCTTTGGGATGCTTTGGAGGAAAACTGCAGACGCTTTGTAGAGGCGCAAAAACACGCCGAAAGCATGGCAGCTATGGCAAAGCCGCTGGAAAAGCCCGCCATGGCAGATGATCTGACCTATTCCGCTGCTGAAACCCAGCAAAGGATCGACGATGCCCGCAGGGAGCTTCAGCAGCTACAGCAGCGTCAGGGTCAGTATCAAGGCTTGATGGAGGCCATGGGTCAGGAAGCGCAGCTTCGCCGTCAATTGGAACAGATCAATACGCGGCTTGCCCACTTGGGCGATACTTACGCCGCTTTGGAACTGGCTCAAGCCACGCTGGCTTCCGCCACGGCCGAATTGCAGCGCCGCTTTGCGCCCCGTATTGCCAGCGAGGCGCAGCATATTCTCAGCCGGCTGACCGATGACCGCTATGACCGGCTCAGTATCTCCCAGGATATGTCTCTGAGCGCCGCAACAGGGGAGGACACCGTGCTACGGGAGGCCCAGCGCCGCAGCGAGGGCACCGTGGATCAGATTTACCTGGCTCTGCGCCTGGCAGTAAGCCGGGAACTGACGCCTGATGCCCCCTTTATCCTGGATGACGCCTTGGTGCGCTTTGACGATGCGCGCCACGCTGCTGCCATGGAGATTCTAAAAGAAGAAGGGGAGAACCGGCAAATCATCCTCTTTACTTGCCAAGCCCGGGAAAAAGCCTAATAAAACAAACAAAGCCCTCGGCGATGTCGCCGAGGGCTTTCTTCATTATTGAATGGTAAACGCAATGGTCACAGATTCGGTCTGAGGGGTGGAAATGGTCAGCTTGGCTGCACCGCTCTTTCCGGTGGTGCGGATGTAAGTGCCGCACATGCCGCCCTCGGCAGCCAGAATGTCCGGGCCTACCAGCTCGGCTTCGCCTTCCAACGTCAGTTTTACAGGAATTTGGGCATAGGAGGCGGTGTTGTCGTTGGCGTCCACCACCCGGATACGAAGCGCTGCCACATCGTAGCTGGCCTTTTCCTGCAGTTCGGTGGCCGACGGGGTTACCTCCAACCGCAGCTGGGTGTTGGGGCAGTAGGTCTTGCTTGCCACCACCTTACCTTCGGTCACGGCATCTACACGCCACACGGTGGCTTCGCCACCCCAGTTGCCAATGTACTTGCCGTACAGATCCCAGGCGGCCTCAAAATTGATGCCATACCGCAGCGCTACGCTGGCCATCTGCATCTTGTCAGCAGGGGAGAGGTATTCCACGCCCTTTTCTGCCACCGTCAGCAGCAGTTTGCGAACGGCGTCGGCCTTCTTCTTGTCATAGCCTTCTTGGGTTTCCAGCAGGTCGCCCACGATGTCATCCATCACAAAGGGTCCGTGGGGCAGGCCGGTCCACTTGCCCTGTTTCAGCTCCGTGACAAATACATCATTCTTATACAGCAGTACCTTTTCGGCGTTGCTGAAAGCATAGATGGTGCTCAGTTGGCCGCCGTTATAGTCGCCAATGTCCATATTGGAGGACAGCGCCAGAACGGGATAATTTTCCTGCTGGGCGGCATAAACATCCGCTGCCAGCTTGGGATTGCGGTGGAAATCCAACACGCCATGATAGCAAACCCGGTCGCCGGAACCAAAATCCTTATGGGTGGGGTAGTCGAACATACACCAGCCGAAACAACCGCAGTGCTCTCCGGAAGCGGCAGCGGCGCTTTGCACGGTAGCGTGGCGCAGTGCGTGCTCCTGACGGCGGACCCAGGTGTCATAGGACTTGGTGGGGAACATGTGACCGCTATGTTCGGACACCAGCAGAGGCTTATTCATATCGGGGGTGACATTCTTTTTCAACCGTACGCCGGGGTTGTTGCCAATGTGGGAGAAATCATTGTAGGCATACACATCTTCCAGGAGGCTACTTTTGAGGATGCAGCGCACACCGGAGGTGGGACGGCTGGGATCTAACTCATGGGCCACCGCATTGGTGCGGATATACATCTCGTCGCAGTCTTGACTCTCATTGATCCGCACGCCCCACAGCACAATGCTGGGATGATTGCGGTATTGCAGCACCATTTCCTTGGTGTTTTCCACTGCCTGATCCTTCCAGGCGTCATTGCCAATGTGCTGCCAGCCGGGGATCTCTGTAAAGACGATCAGACCCAGTCGGTCACACTCATCAATAAAATACTGGCTCTGGGGATAGTGGGAGGTACGTACCGCCACACAGCCCAGCTCTTCCTTCAGAATCCGGGCATCTTCTCTCTGCAGGCTTTCGGGGGCGGCGTAACCCATATGGGGGAAGGCCTGGTGGCGGTTGAGACCCCGCAGGAAGGTCTTTTTGCCGTTGAGGTAGAAACCGTCATTTCTAAATTCGATGGTACGCACGCCGAATTTCACTTCCTGCACATCCTGCACCTTGCCGTATCCATCCAACAACTCACATTTGAGGATATACCGATGGGGATCGTCTACATGCCACAGTTTTGCGTTGGGGAAGTTCAGGTCAGCGGGGGAGGTGGTCTCTCTCGTCAAAAGGCAAGTGCCGTCCTCTTCCAAAATGGACAGCCGGCAAATGTCCGCACCGTGGGTCTTGACCTCCACATGCACCAGATCGTGGCGAGGGGTGTAGACAAATACATCCTCAATGTATTGCTGCTCTCGCACATCCAGCCAAACCTCCCGATATAGGCCGCCGTAGGTCAGATAGTCAATGACGAAACCGAAAGGCGGGGTGGCGGGGTTTTCTGTGGTGTCCAGTTCCACGGCGATCATGGCCTCCTCGCCGGGGGTGACAAAATCGGTGATCTCTACCCGGAAGGCGGTATAGCCGGTTCGGTGGTGTCCTGCCTTCTGACCATTGACATACACAGTGGCAATATGACCGGCACCGTCAAACTGCAGAAACAGCCGTTTTCCGGCATATTCCGGCAGAATAGGGAGTTTTCTGCGGTAGCCGCAGATCATCTGATAGGCATTGTGGTCACCGTAATGGGTGGGAAGGTTCTGAGCGTTGTGGGGCAGACGGACGGGCATGCCTTCACCCTGTCCTATGCCGAAAGTGTGGGACCATTCTTTTGTAAATTCCCAGCTGTTACAAAGGCTTTGCATCATAAAGTATCCTCGTTTCTTGAAATAGCCCGCCCTAACGGGCGGGCTATGATAGGTTTTATAGTTCGGAGAAACCGTAGCTGTTGACCAGCGCATCGATTTTCTGACCGGACTTGCAGTAGGGGCAGTCCCGGTAGTCGTAGCTGGCGTAGTCCGGCAGATCCTTGATGGAGTAAATGGAGCGCACGGGGTAGCCGTCAATATCGTCGGATGCCCGATAGAGGGCGGCAATACCGGCGACCTGGCCACCATAGTAATTGATGGCTTCAATGCTCTTGCGGGCGGTATGACCGGTGGTGACAGAGGCCATGAGAATCAGCACATGCTTGCCCCGCACCATGGGCTGGATATTATCCCGGAAGATCATCTGGGAGTTGTTGTTGTATTCCGGTTCTACCACATACACCGTCTGGTGGGAGTTGATGGTGCGGAAACCGCTCTTGCTCAGCTCATCGGCCAAAAACGCACCCAGCACGGCGGTGCCGTCAAGACAGATAATGGTGTCCACGGGGGTGTCGTTGATGAATTGGGCCACCAGCTCCTGGGCACTGGCCTTGGCCTCGCTGACACGGGTCTTGTTGTAGGTGATGTCAATGTAATAATTGATGTGGCTGTGGTTGGTGGCGAAGTGGCCACGGGCGATTCGAAGGGGAACATTGCCACGGCGACGGGGGAGATGCACCAATTGGATCATAGATTTTCCTCCTTTGAGAAAAAGCGCTTTTGCCCGGACGGCAAAAAACGCTTTTTTTCATTATACTATAAGTTGTAAGATTTTGGCAAGAAAAATAAATTGGCGTATATCCTAAAAAATAGACCTTAGTCTTGTGCAGATTGCTTTTGCTGCAGCAGGGGTGCCTGCCGCAAAAACTGCTGGGAGATCACGTGGCAGATTTCCTTTCGTTCTACCATGCGGTAGACTTCCTCCAGCGTGACCCATTTGGCATCCACGGTTTCCCCGGGCAAGAGAACCACCTCTTCGATGGGAGTCTGACGGTGAAGGCAGTAGTAATCGTAAAAGGCAATATCATCCCGCCCGGTTTCCAGCAGCTCAAATTCGCTTTCCTCGGCCTGGATGCCGGTTTCCTCAAACAGTTCCCGGCGGATGGCCTGTAGGCTGGTTTCTCCGGCCTGGGCGGCGCCGCCGGAGTTTTCCCAAGTGCCAGCAAAACTCTTGCCCGGAGCTCGCTTGGTCATCAAGACCTTTCCGTGGCCGTCGTATACCCAAACGCATACCACCAGACCATATTCGCCTTTGCGCCAGCGGGTGCCCCGGCGGTGGCGTTTGCCGGTGAGGTTACGCTGGGCGTCATAAATATCATTCCATTCCATATCTTTCACCTCGTTTGCCGGCCGACCCATGGCGGCTAAGCAAATTCAACGAAATCCAGCCGCCGCAGTAGGGAAGGGTGGCGGGGTGTTTTGTAGAAAGTATAAAAAAACCGGGACGATCCCCGGAAAAATATTGAAAAAATCATTGACAAAGGAAAAATGATATGGTACAATGAATCTCCATAGTGTGTTATTATGCCCATTTGTGCCCATTCTCATTTGCGAGATCATAATATCACAGAATGTGGCGCCTGTCAAGTGGATGAAAATGAAAATATCAACCGCTCCGGGCGTATCAATATGTAAGCAACACATCAATTCTGGCTTAGGCCAAAAGAAAGGCTGTGAAGAATCATATGGAAATGGTCAAGGACAAGATGTTCGGCAAGACCATGCGTAAGTCCTACGCAAAGCACAAGGAAATCCTTGAGATCCCCAACATGCTGAAGATCCAGAAAGACTCCTATCAGTGGTTCCTGGAGGAAGGTCTGCGGGAAGTCTTCAAGGATGTCGGCACCATCACCGACTTCTCCGGCAAGCTGGAGCTCTCCTTCCTGGATTACACCATGGAGGACAAGCCCAAGTATACCATCGAGGAGTGCAAGGAGCGTGACGCCACCTACGCCAAGCCCATCAAGGTGCGGGTCCGTCTGCGCAACACCGAAACCGAAGAGATCAAGGAACAGGAAATCTTCATGGGCGATTTCCCCATTATGACCAACGGCGGCACCTTTGTGATCAACGGTGCGGAGCGTGTCATTGTTTCTCAGATCGTCCGTTCCCCCGGTATGTACTATGGCGACGAGGTGGACAAGGCTGATCAGCACACCTACACCGCCACCGTTATCCCTTACCGCGGTGCTTGGCTAGAGTATGAAACCGATAACTCCAATGTGTTCTGGGTTCGTATCGACAAGAACCGTAAGCTGCCCATCACCAGCCTGATCCGCGCCATGGGCGTCAAGACCGACGAAGAGATCAAGGCTATGTTCGGTGAGGACGAGCGCATTCTGGCAACCCTGGAAAAGGACGCCTGCAAGACTCGCGAGGAGTCTCTGCTGGAGATCTACCGCCGCCTGCGTCCCGGTGAGCCTCCCACGGTGGAGACCGCCATTGCCCATCTGGAAGGCCTGCTGTTCGATGCCCACCGCTACGATGTCAGCAAGGTCGGCCGCTATAAGTTCAATAAGAAGATGGAGATCGCCACCCGTTTGTCCGGCAGAGAAGTGGTAGAGCCCATCGCTGATCCCATGACCGGTGAGATCCTGGTGATGCCCGGTGAGATCGTCACCCGCGAGAAGGCTCGTGAACTGTCCGCCAAGGGCGTCAACGAGGCAGTGATCAAGGTGGGCGACAAGAATGTCAAGGTCTTTGCCAACGACATGGTTGACATGGCCGGCTTCGTTTCCTTCGACCCCCGGGCCTACCGGGTCACCGAGAAGGTTCGCTTCTCTGTGCTGAAGGAAATGCTCCAGCAGCTGGAAGGCAAGTCTGAGAAGGCTTGGGAAGAAGCCATCGCCGAGCGCATGGACGATCTGATCCCCAAGCATATCATCGTCGATGATATCATGGCCTCCATCAACTACCTCAACTGCGTGGCTATGGGCGTGGGTACTCCCGATGATATCGACCACCTGGGCAACCGCCGTCTGCGTTGCGTGGGCGAGCTGCTGCAGAACCAGTTCCGTATCGGCTTTAGTCGTCTGGATCGCGTCATCCGTGAGCGTATGACCGTTCAGGACCTGGATGCCGTTACGCCTCAGAGCCTGATCAACATCCGTCCTGTGACTGCTGTGATCAAGGAATTCTTCGGTTCTTCCCCTCTGTCCCAGTTCATGGACCAGAATAACCCCTTGGCTGAGCTGACCCACAAGCGCCGTCTGTCTGCTCTGGGCCCCGGCGGTCTGAGCCGTGAGCGCGCTTCTCTGGATGTGCGTGATATTCACTACACCCACTATGGCCGTATGTGCCCCATCGAGACCCCCGAAGGTCCCAACATCGGCCTGATCAACTATCTGGCAACCTTTGCCCGCATCAATGAGTACGGCTTCGTGGAAGCACCCTACCGTAAGGTGGACAAAGCCACCGGCTTCGTCACCGACGAGGTGGAGTATATGACCGCTGATGTGGAAGATGCCTACTACATCGGCCAGGGCAACGAGCCTCTGGACGAGAACGGCTGCCTGGCAAACGCCCGTATTACCTGCCGTCACCGTAACGAGTTCATCCAGGTGGACCGCGAGGTCATTGACTACATCGATGTGTCCCCCAGAATGATGATCTCCATCGCTACTTCTTTCATTCCCTTCCTGCAGAACGACGACGCAAACCGTGCACTGATGGGCGCTAACATGCAGCGTCAGGCCGTGCCGCTGCTGACCACCGAGCCTCCCATCGTTGCTACCGGCATCGAGCATAAGGCTGCTGTGGATTCCGAGGTCTGCCTGAAGGCTAGAAAGCCTGGCGTGGTCACCTACGTTTCCGCTACCAACATCACCGTCAAGTATGACGATGGCGAAATCGAGGATTTCCGCCTGACCAAGTTCGCCCGCTCCAACGCCGGCACTTGCGTCAATCAGCGGCCCATCGTGGTGGTTGGCGAGCGTGTGAACGCCGAGCAGATCATTGCCGACGGTCCTTCCTGCTCCGGCGGCGAAGTGGCCCTGGGTAAGAACGTGCTCATCGGCTTCGTCAACTGGGAAGGTTACAACTACGAGGACGCCATTCTGCTGAACGAGCGTCTGGTGCGTGAAGATGTCTTCACCTCCATCCACATCGAGGAGCACGAGACCGAAGCCCGTGACACCAAACTGGGACCGGAAGAAATTACCCGTGACATTCCCAATGTGGGCGAGGAGACCCTGAAGGATCTGGACGAGAACGGTATCATCCGTATCGGTGCCGAGGTCCACTCCGGCGACTACCTGGTCGGTAAGGTCACCCCCAAGGGCGAAACCGAGCTGACCCCTGAGGAGCGCCTGCTCCGTGCCATCTTCGGCGAGAAGGCTCGCGAAGTCCGCGACACCTCCCTGAAGGTGCCCCATGGTGAAAGCGGCATCGTTGTGGATGTCAAGGTCTTCACCAAGGAAAATTCCGATGAACTGGCTCCCGGCGTTACCAAGTCTGTCTGCGTCTACATTGCCCAGAAGCGTAAGATTTCCGTGGGCGATAAGATGGCAGGTCGTCACGGTAACAAGGGCGTTGTTTCCCGCGTCCTGCCCGAGGAAGATATGCCCTTCCTGCCCGACGGCACCCCCCTGGATGTGGTTCTGAACCCCCTGGGCGTTCCTTCCCGAATGAACATCGGTCAGGTGTTGGAAGTCCACCTGGGTTACGCTGCCAAGGCTCTGGGCTGGCATGTTGCCACCCCCGTGTTTGATGGCGCCAACGAGAAGGACATCCGTGATACCCTGAAGCTGGCTGGCCTGCGTGAGGATGGCAAGACCATTCTGTATGATGGCCGTACCGGCGAGCCCTTCGACAACCTGGTCACCGTTGGTTATCCCTACTATCTGAAGCTGCACCACCTGGTCGACGATAAGATCCATGCCCGTTCCACCGGTCCCTACGCACTGGTTACCCAGCAGCCTCTGGGCGGTAAGGCACAGTTCGGCGGTCAGCGTTTCGGCGAAATGGAAGTTTGGGCCCTGGAGGCGTACGGCGCAGCCTACACCCTGCAGGAGATCCTGACGGTCAAGTCCGACGACGTGGCCGGCCGTGTCAAGACCTACGAAGCCATCGTCAAGGGCAGCAACATTCCCACTCCCGGTGTTCCCGAATCCTTCAAGGTTCTGGTCAAGGAACTGCAGGCTCTGTGTCTGGATATCCGTGTGCTGGATGAAAACGGCAACGAGATCGAACTGAAGGACGAGGAAGAGGACGACGAGATTGTCTACACCTCCGAGCATGAAAACGAGCTGGTGCTGGGCACCGCCGATGAAGTGCTGGAAGCTGGCTTTGTCATCGACGAGGACAGCCCGGAGGACATTATGGATGTGTTCGGCAGCATCGGAGATGACGCCGACACCTACGAAGATTAAGAAGGAGGCGTGAACATGGCAGATGCCACCTTTGATGCCATTAAAATTGGCATTGCTTCTCCGGAGATGATCCGGGCCTGGTCTTATGGCGAGGTCAAGAAGCCTGAAACCATCAACTACCGCACCCTGAAGCCCGAGCGGGACGGCCTGTACTGCGAGCGGATCTTCGGACCCCAGAAGGACTGGGAGTGCCACTGCGGTAAGTATAAGAAAATCAAGTACAAGGGTAAGATCTGTGACCGCTGCGGCGTCGAGGTCACCCGTGCCAAGGTCCGTCGTGAGCGTATGGGCCATATCGAGCTGGCCGCTCCCTGCTCCCACATCTGGTACTTTAAGGGCATTCCCTCCAGAATCGGCCTGATTCTGGATATTTCCCCCAAGGTACTGGAGAAGGTGCTGTACTTTGCTGCCTACATCGTCACCGATCCCGGCGACGCACCTCTGGCTAAAAACCAGGTGCTGTCCGAGAAGGAATACCGTGACATGCGGGAAAAGTACGAGGACGATTTCAAGGCCGGCATGGGCGCCGAGGCTGTCAAGGCGCTGCTGGAGCAGATCGACCTGGATCAGCTGTCCGTGCAGCTGCGTGAGGAACTGAAGACCGCTTCCGCTCAGAAGAAGCTGCGTATCGTTAAGCGTCTGGAAGTGGTGGAAGCTTTCCGTGAATCCGGCAACAAGCCTTCTTGGATGATCATGGATGTGCTGCCCGTCATTCCTCCGGATATCCGTCCCATGATCCAGCTGGACGGTGGCCGTTTCGCCACCTCCGACCTGAACGATCTGTACCGCCGCGTCATCAACCGTAACAACCGTCTGAAGAGACTGATTCAGCTGAACGCTCCCGATATCATTGTCCGCAATGAAAAGCGTATGCTGCAGGAGGCTGTGGACGCCCTGATCGACAATGGCCGCCGTGGCCGTGCTGTCACCGGCGCCAACAACAGAGCGCTGAAGTCCCTCAGTGATATGCTGAAGGGTAAGCAGGGCCGTTTCCGTCAGAACCTGCTGGGTAAGCGTGTTGACTACTCCGGCCGTTCCGTTATCGTTGTCGGTCCCGAACTGAAGCTGTATCAGTGCGGCGTGCCGAAGGAAATGGCTATCGAGCTGTTCCGCCCCTTCGTTATGAAGAAACTGGTTTCCGACGGCCTGGCCAACAACATCAAGTCCGCCAAGAAGATGATCGACAAGGGCAAGACCGAAGTTTGGGATGCTCTGGACGAGATCATCAAGGACCGTCCTGTTATGCTCAACCGTGCACCTACGCTGCACCGTCTGGGTATCCAGGCTTTCGAGCCTGTGCTGGTGGAAGGCCGCGCGCTGAAGCTGCATCCTTTGTGCTGTACCGCATTTAACGCCGACTTCGACGGTGACCAGATGGCTATCCATGTGCCTCTGTCCGCCGAGGCCCAGGCAGAAGCCAGAATGCTGATGCTGTCCGCCAACAACCTGCTGCGTCCCCAGGACGGCAAGCCCGTTACCGTTCCTACCCAGGATATGATTTTGGGTGCCTACTATCTGACCTACACCCGCCTGGGCAAGGAGGAGAAGGGTGCTGAGTATGTCTTTGTTACGGGTGCTGGTGACACCGACCTGCCCGTGAACGAGGTGGTGGATGCTGACGAGTTCCAGGCTGCCAATAAGAAGGCCAAGGCTGAGGGCAAGGCTCCCGCTACCTTCCGTCCTATCCACAACTACTCCAGCGTCAATGAGGCACTGGCTGCTTACGCCGATGGTACCATCGGCCTGCACGCTCCCATTACCGTCCGCATGGAGAAAGAAGTGGAGGGCAAGAATATTGTTCGTGTCATCAATGCCACCGTCGGCCGTCTGATCTACAACGAGCACATTCCCCAGGATCTGGGCTATGTGGACCGTACCCAGGAAGGCCATGAGCTGGATCTGGAAGTGGACTTCCTGGTGGGCAAGAAGCAGCTGGGTAAGATCATTGACCGCTGCATCGCCCGTCACGGCTTCACCGTGTCCGCCGAGATGCTGGATAAGATCAAGGCGCTGGGCTACAAGTTCGCTACCAAGGGTGCTATCTCCATCTCCATCGCCGACATGGTGGTTCCTGCCATCAAGTATGAGCTGGTAAAGGAAGCTGAGGGCAAGGTGCTGGAGATCGAGCAGTTCTACCGCCAGGGCTTCATCACCAACGAGGAGCGTTACCGCCTGGTCGTCCAGCAGTGGGAGCGCACCACCAAGGATGTTACCGATGCTCTGCAGGGCTGCCTGGATGAGTTCAACCCCATCTACATGATGGCTGACTCCGGTGCTCGTGGTAGTATGGGTCAGATCCGTCAGCTGGGTGGTATGCGTGGCCTGATGGCCGATACCTCCGGCCGTACCATCGAAATCCCCGTTAAGGCAAACTTCCGTGAAGGCCTGTCCGTTCTGGAGTACTTCATTTCCTCCAGAGGCGCTCGTAAGGGCATGACCGATACCGCTCTGCGTACCGCTGACTCCGGTTACCTGACCCGTCGTATGGTCGACGTTTCTCAGGACGTCATTATCCGTGAGCACAACTGTGGCACCGAAAACGGTATCTGGGTCGGCGCTGTCTACGATAAGAACGGCGACGTGGTGGACACCTTCGGCAACCGCATCCGTGGCCGTTATCCCGTCAGCGATGTGCTGCATCCCGTCACCGGTGAGCTGCTGCACTCCAAGGACGTGATGATGATGCCCCAGGATGCTCAGAAGTTCGAGGATGCCGGCATCGAGAAGATCTATATCCGCACTGTCCTGGGCTGCCGCGCAAGAAGCGGTGTCTGTGCCAAGTGCTACGGCATGAACATGGCCACTTCCAAGGAAGTGGATCTGGGTGAGACCGTCGGTATCATCGCCGCACAGTCCATCGGCGAACCCGGTACCCAGCTGACCATGCGTACCTTCCACTCCGGCGGCGTTGCAGGTGACGATATCACCCAGGGTCTGCCCAGAGTTGAAGAACTGTTCGAGTCCCGCCGTCCCAAGAAGATGGCTACCATCGCCGAGATCACCGGTGTCGTCAATATCGACGATACCCGCCGTACCGCTCTGCGTAACATCACTGTTGTGGCAGAGGATGGCGAGGTCAAGGAGTACCATGTGCCTTACTCTGTTGGTCTGAAGGTTTCCCACGGCAAGACCGTCCAGAAGGGCGAGCCCATCACCGATGGTGCGCTGTATCCTCAGGATGTTCTGCGTATCTCCGGTGTGGAAGCTGTTCAGGATTACCTGGTGCAGTCCGTCCAGGCTGTGTACCGCCAGCAGGGCGTTGAAATCAACGATAAGCACATCGAGGTTATCATCCGTCAGATGATGCGTAAGGTTCGCGTGGAAGAGCCCGGTGACAGCAATCTGCTGACCGGTTCCGTCGTGGATCGTCTGGAGCTGGAGGACGCCAACCGCGCCGTCCAGGCCCGTATCGATGCCGGTGAGGAAGGCCTGCGCTTTGCCGAGGCTTCCGCAATGCTCTTGGGTATCACCAAGGCTTCTCTGGCCACCGATTCCTTCCTGTCTGCCGCTTCCTTCCAGGAAACCACCAAGGTTCTGACCGATGCCGCTATTAAGGGCAAGGTTGACCACCTGGTTGGCCTGAAGGAGAACGTCATCATCGGTAAGCTGATTCCCGCCGGTTCCGGCCTGATGGCCTACCGCGACTATCAGTTGGGCAAGACCCCCGCTGCCCGTGTGCCCGCTGAGGCACCTGTGGCTGTGGCCGATCCTGTCGTTGATGATATGGACGATATGGATGATGTGGAGCTCATTGAGGACTCCGAGGAATAATTTCCACAAAATAGCAAGTGGGGCTGCCTTACCACCGGCCCCAATTTTTTATAAAAAAAAAACAAACCCCCC
>JBGVMD010000067.1:0-17626 GCA_045124575.1 Faecousia sp. | reverse complement strand
GTCTTATGGCATGCGTAATTTCAATAATTTCAGAAAAAGAATTCTCTTCTGTAATACATAAAAATCGTGCCGGAGCAGAAGCTCCGACACGATCCTAAATTATCCTATTTTGGCTCTACCCCAACTATTGACATAGAACCTTAAATAACCAAACCGCACCGTAAAAACGGTGCGGTACTTTTTTAGCAAAAAATCCGGTGACCCGAAGGTCACCGGACTGTTTGTTTGTTATGGTCTAATTACTTCTTCTTGTTCTTCAGAACGAAGTAAGCAGCAACACCAGCGCCAGCCAGGACAACAACCACGATCACAACGATCAGCAGGGTGTTGTTCTTGGGAGCGGGCTGCTCAACGGGAGGCAGCTTGGCAATGGCTTCGGTTTCCTCCTGACCACAGACGGAGCAGGTACGAATCTTTTCGCCCTCTGCCTCGACAGTAGGCTCGGTGGTCACGTTCCACTCACCGAAGGTGTGCTCGCCGGTAGCGGGGATGGCCTGACCGACCTTAGCCTCGCCACAGACGGAGCAGGTATCCAGCTCCATGCCCTGCTCACCGCAGGTGGGAGCCTTCATAACCATGGATTCCCAAGCATGATCCAGAGCAGGAATCTCTGCACCCTCAACCAGGGTCTTGCCGCAGTGAGCGCACAGCAGATCGCTCTTCTTGCCCTCTTCGGTGCAGGTGGGTTCAACATTGTTCTTGCCGTCTGTAGTCTTGGAAGCATCGCATGCATGCTCAGGGCCAACAACATTCACATTAAGCTCCTCACCGGAAACGGTGATCTCGCCGAACTTGCCATTGGCATCGCAGGCATTGCTCTGGGAGGCCTTCAGGTCAATGGCGATCTGCTCATCAGTCTCGACCAGGACCTTGAAGGTCAGCTCTGCAACAGCACCGGTAGTGGTGACAGCCTGATACTTGGAGGGGTTGAAGATGGCATCGGTGTTACCGACGACCACGTGAACACGACCAGTCAGGTAGTTCACCTTCACACCGTCAGCCAAGGCCTTGCTGGAAACCAGCTCCAGCTTGGTGGTGTCGAAATCGACATAGGCAATGGCAGCCAGGATACCGGGGTTCTTCTCGATGTTGACAGTCACGGTGATGGTTTCACCAGCGCCGACAACAGCTGCTTCCAGGGCCTCCACTCTGGAGTCGGACTCCAGAGTGAAGGACAGGTCACTTTCGGAAGTTGCAGAGGCGGAAACAACCATAGACAAACAGACAAGCAGTGCAAGCAAAATGCTAAAGAGCTTGTTGTTCTTCATAGTTCGTCTCCTCCTATATTACTTAGGGTTGCGGCCGCAGTGGGGGCAGTAGGTCTCGTGACCAGCAATCACCTTACCACACTGTGCGCAGTGCAGCTCGTCGCTGCCCAGAACCAGCTGGATCTCAGCATCGGACATGCCCATAACCAGCAGGTCATCGTTGGTGTAGTTGCCAACATGCCAGTTGTAAGCAATGCTCAGCTCCTCCAGAGTGACCTCGCCGTCCTTGTTCAGGTCCATGGTCACATCGTAGGTCTTGCCAGCGGGATGCTCGCCGGTCAGCAGGGACATAGCCAGGTACAGGTCATTCACGGAGAACTCGCCGTTCTTGTCGAAGTCCAGCATAGCGCGAACATTGAAGGTCTCGGCCTCGAAGGTGCAGCCAACGGAAACAGGAACATTGTTCTTCAGCTCAGTAGCCTTAGCATCGGTGAAGGTGAAGCCCTGTTCGCTCTTGTTCTCGGTCTTCACACGGAAGAACAGCTTAACCAGAGCGGTGTCAGCGGTGATCTCGATGTTCTGCATCTTGCCATTGATGTCATTGACAGCACGGCCGATGAAGTCGATCTTGTTGCCGGTAACCTTTGCGGGGTTGGAAACGGTGAAGATGAAGTTATCATTCATGGTCTCATAGCCGACAAAGACCAGGCCATTGGTGTAGTTCAGGTCGAAATCAAAGCCATAAACGCCCTCATTCAGGCCATTGGCAGTAACGACGACCTCGACCAGGGAGCCGTAACCGAACTCATCAGCGCCGTTGGCGTTGGAAACGTTCAGCTCGATGCCCAGACCAGCCTTCTTAGCCAGGGTCTGAGTGACTTCCATCTTGCACTCCTCGCAGTAAGCCTTGAAGGAGCCCTCGGAGGTGTAGGTAGGAGCGGTGTACTCCAGCATCTTAGCCAGGTACTTCACGGGCACAGCCTTGAACTCGCCGTCGACGACAGCAACAGAGATCCAGGTGTACTCAACATACTGGTAGTTAGCGTACTTGATGTACTGCTTCTCACCGTCGACCATGACATAGTCAGCCTCGGTGGGTCTGTGGCCATTCCAGCCCAGGTTAGCGAACTGAACAGTTTCCTTGCCGCAGTCGCCGCAAACCTTCAGGGAATGAGCATTGGTGGTGCAGGTGGAGGGAACCATAGTGTTGATAACATAGTGGCAGGTCTTGCCGATCAGGCAGTCGCAAGCAACAAAGCCAGTCTCGGACTCATCCCAGTCGTGGGTGTAGCAATCATGAGCATTGCCCAGAGTGGTATGACCCTCAACCTCGTGGCAAACGACACAATGACGATCGGTCACGGTATCGGTGCACTTGTCGGTGAACTTCTCGCCAGCCTTGTTCTCGTGAGCAACGGGATCCAGAGCAACCTTATTCACAACGTTGCACTGAGCGCAGACTTCCCAACGGTAGCCAGCGGAGTAGCAGGTAGGAGCAACGAAGGTAGGCTCAGTGACTTCCTTGGTGGTGCCGTCTTCCAGCTCAACAGTGTAGGTGTAGGTCTCGCTGGTCATGGGACGCATCACGTGGTTCAGAGCGCCGACAAAGTTGTAAGCGTGCTCCTCACCGCAGTGGCACAGGTAGTACACATAGGTGTAGGAAGTGCAGTGGATAGCAACATTCACGCGGCCCAGCTCAGTGGTACCGTCATGCTTCTGATCGCCACAAACGGAGCAGATCTCCTTAGCGACCCAGTTTGCATCAGTCTTGAAGACGGGAGCATTGTGCTTGGGAGCCTCGTAGTTGGGGTTAGCAACATAGCTGTGGCCAGTCATGGGCAGCTTGTTGGGCTGACCCAGAGCGGCGTTGCCGATGATAGCCTTACAAACAGCGCACTGGTAGGTAGCGATGTAGCCATCCTCGGTGCAGGTAGCAGGCTTGTATGCAGTGCCCTCGGGCATAGCATGCTTGCCGGTGATGTAGGAAGCAACGACATTGCCGTCCTCATCCTTAATTTCGGTGTACTGTTTGACATAGATAACGCGGGAATCGCAGGCAGGATCGGTGCAGACATACTTGACCAGACCAACGGTGGTGCAGTTGCCAGCAGCATACAGACCGACCTTGACCAGCTTGTCATCGTGAGCATCCTGAGCAGCAGCCTCAGTATCCCAGGTCTTGTTCAGGCCTTCCCAGCGCTCTCTCTTTGCAACGACACGACCCTGGCAAACGTCACAGGTCCAAGCCCACACGGTATCGGTGGTGTGGTCGCCCTCGAACTTGACGGGATCCTTCTCGTCGTCGTACTCGTGACCCAGAGCAGCCTTAGCATTCATCTCGACAACACCGCAGGTGTCGCACTTCTCAAAGGCATAGCCAGCAACGGTGCAGGTAGGTGCAACCTTCAGGGCGGGAACGCCATCGACGGTAGGAACAACCTTACCAGCCAGAGTAGCCTCGTCCAGAGTTGCATCTCTCCAGCTGTGATCAACCTTATCCAGGACAACGGTCTCAGAGTAGGTGCAGGAATGGTTAGAGCAGTACTTATAGTCGATACCAGTTGCAACACAGGTAGCGGGGGTAATCACATGCTCCAGCACGTGGTTGTTAGCATTGAAGCCGCCAGCATAGTCGACAACAACATTAACCAGGTTCACCTTGCCGTCCTTGTCAACAGCGATGGAGGGAGAGAACTGGAACACAGAGTACTGAGCCTTGTTCTGGTTTTCCAGATTCTTCTTCTCGATAGCGTACACATAGGAAACCTGACCGGCCTCCTCGGTGCCAGCCTTCTTGTCGCGCAGAGCGATGAAGATCTCAGTGGTGGCAAACACCATAGTCAGGGTGTTATAGTCCTTATTCCAGGTGAAGTAGGCAGCAGGAGCCTCATTGACCAGAGCCAGGCTGTACTGAGTGCCCCAGGTCTGAGTAGAGGTGGTAACAGTGACATAGGTCTTAGCATCGTTCTCACCCAGCATGTAGATGTGGTAACCACCCTCGACACCCTCAACAGCCTCAACATAGAACTGAGCGGCCTTGGAAGGATCCTTGGTAACATTCAGACGATAGGTAGTATCCTCCCACAGAGCGCCATCCAGGTAGATCATATTGCCCAGCTGATCGACAGAGCCGAAGTACAGGGGCATACCGGTCAGGACAGAGTTCATAGGAACGAAGCTTGCGGTAGTCTTGTAGTAGATACCGTTCTTGTCGGTGTAGGAATTGACCAGTTCAGCGGTGCAATCCTTACGGACACAGTAGGTATAAGCGTAAGCAAAGGTGCCGCAGGTGGCAGCGACAGTCTGAGTCACGCTGACATGGTTCAGAGCGGGGATAGCTTCATAAGCCTGGTAGTAGCAGCCGGTCTCGGAGCACTTACCGGTCTTGAAGCCAGCAGCGGTACAGTTGGGCTCAGCCACAACAGTCCAGTCCATGGTGTGAGCAACGGTCTCAGTGATGTTAGCCTTGCACACGGTGCAGTAAGCGGTGGGCTTCACGCAGGTGGGAGCAACGCCGTCCTTCCAGGTGTGGGAGGCGGGGATCACCAGAGCAGCGATCTGAGCAGCGGTAGCAGCAGTAGTGCTGGTAGCGGTCAGATAGATAGCATCGCAAACGCGGCAGACATAGTGAGCAGCCTTGCCGTCAGTGAAGCAGGTGTTAGCAACAGCGGGGATCAGCAGCAGGTCGCAGGTGTGATCGAAGAAAACAGTGATGTTCTTCTTCTCGCCGCAGTCAGCGCAGATAGAAACGGCCAGGCCGTTCTCAGTAGCGGTAGCGGGAGTCACCAGCACGGGAGCGCCGAAGCTGTGAGCGTCCTTCTTCTCGATCTTCCAGGGCTCATCTTCAGCACCGCAGTGCAGGCAGTGACGAGTCTTGGTGCCGCCAGTCAGGCAGTTAACAGCAGCGGGAGCCCAGTCGGACCACTCGCACTTACGATCGGTGTACAGAGCGGGAATAATCTCGCGGCCGTACTCGTCGCCGCAGGCGCACTTGTAGCCAGCGGTCTTACCGGGCTTCTCACAGGTGGGAGCCTCAGCAGCAACTTCCTCGTAAACATGCTCGCCAGTAGGCTCGACCATGTTGTCGATGAAGAAATCGCCACATGCCTTACACTTGTAAGAAGTGTAGCCAGGGTTGCCGCAAGTAGGAGCAGTGGTGCCCACAACGTCCCACTCGCAGTTCTTGACGGTGTGATTGTTGGTACCCTTCAGGGGGCAGCCAGCTGCGAACACGGAGGTGGGCAGCATGGAAACAACCATCAGCACAGCCAAGAACATTGCAAAAATCTTCTTAGTCATAATGATTTTCCTTCCTTATTATGATGTATTTTTTGTGGCATTACCACCAATGCCTGGGTTTACTTACGATTCCCGAAGGAACCTAACGGATGATGCACAGATCATAGCCTCACAGCTATCTCACTGTACGTCAATATTATACAAATCGCCCCTTTCAAAATCAAGTAGGTTACATAAACTGTAGCTTTTCTCAGCATGTTCCACAAGCTACATTATATTACCTACCATATTTTTGGAACTATTGCACAAATTTGGTGTTTTAGAGGGGTTGTCCATGGCAAGAATGGTTACAAATTGTAATCATTCTTGCCAATTCTTACCTCCAAAAATAATGTTTCGACAAATCTTGTCACGCTGGGGCGCAAATAAGAGTAGGAAGAACCGTGGGAAATGACCTCATCGCTGGGATAGGCCACCGGGTCGGTCACGATCTCCGGGTCCATATACTCCTTTGCGGCGCTGAGCGGCACACTGTAGCCCACCCAGTCCATATTAGCCGCGGCGATCTCCGGATCGCACAGGAAATTGATGAACAATTCTGCCGCTTCCTTCTCCCGAGCGCACTTCGGAATACACATGGCGTCTACAAAGAGGTTGAAGCCCTCATCCTTCGGCAGGAAGAAGCTCAGATCCGGATTGTTCTCCGCCATGGCCACATAGTCGCCCACATAGTAGGGCGCAATCCAGGCCTCCTCATTCTCCATCAGATCGTAGATCTGGTCCATCACATACTGCTGCACCAGAGGCTTCTGCTCCGCTAGAGCAGCAGCGCACTTCCGGAGCTCTTCTTCGTCCGTGGTGTTGACGCTGTAGCCCAGGAGATAGGATGCGATGCCAAAGGCATCCCGGGAGTTGTCGAACATCAGAATCTTATCGGCGTACTTTTTGTTCCACAGCAGACCCCAGCCCGTCAGGTCCGCTTCGTCCACATATTTACTATTGTAAATAATGCCGACGGTACCCCAGGTATAGGGCACGGAGTATTTGTTTTCCGGGTCATAGGCTGTGTTGCGGAAGGTTTCGTCAATATACTGATAATTGGGGATATTGTCGAAATTCAAGGGCAGCAGCATATCCTCTTCGATCAGCCGGGCCACCATGTAGTCCGACGGGATGATCACATCCACCGTAATACCACCGGAGGCCAGCTTGGTGTACATTACCTCGTTGGAGTCGTAGGTAGAGTAGTTAACATGGATATTGGGATAGCGCTCCTCAAATGCGGCGATAATGTCCAAAGAGCCGTCAGAGCCGTCGGCAATATACTGGCCCCAGTTGTAGACATTCAGGGTGATCTTCCCGGCCCCGCCGCCGTCGCCTGTGGGATCGACCGGCGAAGGCTGGCAGCCACACAGCAGGAGGCAAGCCAGCAGAATCGCAATCAGTTTCTTCATTTGCCCACCTGCACTTTCTTCTTTTCCGCCCTTAGTTGCAGCAGGTTCATGGTGATCATCAGCACCAGAATCAGCAGGAACAGCAGGGTAAACATGGCGTAGATCTTGGGCGGGATGGGCTTTTTGGTGTAGCTGTAGATCTCCACCGGCAGGGTGACGAAATCCGGGCCGGAAACAAAGTAGCTGATGACGAAATCGTCAAGGCTCATGGTAAAGGCCATGATGGCGCCAGCCACCACGCCGGGCATGATCTCGTGCAGCGTCACCTTGAAGAAGGATTGCAGCGGCGTGCAGCCCAAATCCATGGCCGCGTCCACCAAGGAGTGATCCATCTGGTTGAGCTTGGGCATTACATTTAATATTACATAAGGCAAATTAAAGGTAATGTGCGCAATCAGCAGTGTCCAGAAGGTCAGACTATCCTTCTGCCCCAGCATCTTGCTGCCCACGAAGATGAACAGTAGCGAAAGGCTGATACCGGTGACGATATCGGGGTTGGTCATGGGAATGTCGGTCATGTGCATGACCAGCCGGCGCATCCGGGGCTTCAGATTTGTGATGCCCACCGCCGCCAATGTGCCGAACACCGTTGCCACCGCACTTGCCAGAACGGAAATCAAAATGGAGTTGGCCAGCAGTTTCAGCAGATCACCATCCCGGAACAGCTCCACGTACTGTTGCAGCGTAAAGCCATCGAAGCGGGACAGGCTCTTGCCCTCGTTGAAGGAGCCAACGATCAGCACCAGCATGGGGGCATAGAGGAAAATGAATATTAAGGTAGTAAAGATGCGGTTCGTCTTTTTCATACAACCACCACATCCTCTCCGTCGGAACCGGTCACCTTATTCATGATGCCGGTACAGACAAAAACCAAAATCATCAGCACCAAGCTCAGCGCTGCGCCCAGGTTTGCATTGTTGCCCTGCTTAAACAGGCGCTCAATCACGTCGCCGATCAGCATTTCCGTGCCGCCCAACTTCTGGGAAATGTAGAAGGTGGACACAGCAGGCACCAGCACCATGGTCAGACCCGACACGATACCGGGCATACTCAGGGGCAGCACCACCTTAATAAAGGTCTGTACCGGGGTGCAGCCCAAGTCTTCCGCAGCCTCAATGAGGCGGCCGTCGATCTTGACAATGATGGAATACAGCGGCAGGATCATATAGGGCAGGTAGTTATACACCATACCCAGCACCACAGCGCCGGGTCCGCGGATCAGGGAGATCCGGCCCAGGCCGATGGAGTCCAGGAAATTATTGATGATGCCCGTGTCCTGCAGCAGGCCCACCCAAGCCAGGGTGCGCAGCAAAAAGCTCATGCACATGGGCAGCATCACCAGCATATACAGGATCTTTTGTGCCAGAGGGCCACGATGGGCAATGAAGTATGCCACGGGATAACCCAGCAACAGGCACAGCAGTGCCGATACCACAGCGTAACCGATGGAGCGGCCAAACACCGGCAAATACGTACCCAACTGCGCCATATTGGCCCAGGTAAAGGCACCGGTATCCGGGTCCGTCAGCGCGTAGTAGCCCACCACGCCCAGAGGGATCAGGGTAAAGACCACCATCCAGACGATGTACGGCACGCTGAGCAGAACAGAATTACTCTTCTTCATCGGCCACATCCTCCGCCAGCTCGTCATATTCCGCAGAATAGGAGCTATAGTCACCGAACATGCCGGAATATTCACTCTTCTTCATGATGTGAATATCCTCCGGGTTCAGGCGAATACCAACGGTGGCGCCTTCCGGCTGATGATCCGTGGTCTGGATCAGCCATTTGAAGCCCTTGAAGTCCACGATGATGTCGTAGTTGAGGCCCTTAAAGGTCACGCTGGTGACCGTACCGGTAAGATGACCTTCCTCCGGAGGCACAAAGTCGATGTCCTCCGGGCGGATGACCACATCCACTGGCTCATTGGGTTCAAATCCGGCATCCAGGCACTTAAAGGTACGGCCAAAGAACTTGACCTTATAGTCGGCCAACATAATGCCGTCGAGAATGTTACTTTCGCCGATAAAATCCGCCACAAAGGCGTTCTTCGGCTCATTATATATATCTTCCGGTCTGCCGATCTGCTGAATGCGGCCCTTATCCATAACCACGATGGTGTCGGACATGGAAAGCGCCTCTTCCTGGTCGTGGGTAACATAGATAAAGGTGATGCCCGTAGCCTGCTGAATACGCTTCAGTTCATTCTGCATATCCTTTCGCAGACG
This sequence comes from Faecousia sp., assembly GCA_045124575.1. Taxonomy (GTDB): domain Bacteria; phylum Bacillota; class Clostridia; order Oscillospirales; family Oscillospiraceae; genus Faecousia. The sequence goes on along the minus strand of JBGVMD010000067.1, from coordinate 8,497 downwards.
CAGATCCAATGCGCCCAGAGGCTCGTCCAGCAGAAGCACCTTGGGCTCGTTGACCAGTGCCCGGGCGATGGCCACACGCTGCTGCTGACCGCCGGAAAGGGCATTGATCTTTCGATGACCGTAGCCCTTCAGGCTGACGATCTCCAGCATCCGGTTGACCCGCTCGGTAATCTCTTCCTTGGGCACTTTTGCCACCCGAAGACCAAAGGCAATGTTATCAAACACATTCAGGTGCGGGAACAATGCATACCGCTGGAACACCGTATTGATCTGGCGCTCATAGGGCGGCACATCATTGATCTGTTTTCCATCAAAGGTCACCACACCGGAAGTCGGTGTGAGGAAGCCGCCGATGATCCGCAAAGTGGTAGTCTTGCCACAGCCGGAAGGACCCAGCAAAGTTAAAAATTCATGATCGTTAATATAGAGATTGATACCGTCGAGAATACGCTCCCCGTCGAACTCCATGGTAAGATCCCGGAGTCTGATGAGTTCCTTAGACATTATCCTCCCCCATTTCTGTTCTTTATTGGCCGAATCCCGCAAAAAGGGTATACTACCCCCTTCTGCAATATTTCGACAAGTATAACTATATCCGAAATTTGGGGAATGTCAATGTGTTTTATGATTTTTTTCCTATCTCAGCTGTATATATTATAATAATGTATCTCCGTCGAGACAAAATGAATTTATCGAGCAAGTAGGAACCCAAAGGCGTGTCATTGCGCAATCCTGTTGTAACAGACGGTTCGCTAAACTGCAATTTGAATATTCTCATTATTTTTCCAAAAGATGGTTTAATCTCCGAAATCTTGGCAATACTGCTTTTCGGAGGTGCTTTTATATGAGCAATAACAACAATAAGAAGCGTTTTGGCAACAAATTTGCCGGCAAGGGCTACTACATAGCCCTGGTCCTGTGTGCGGTGGCTATCGGGATCTCCGGCTATTTGTACTATCACAACACCAACAACCCTTCTCTGGACGACCCCAATGCCACCATCGACGCCATGAACCCTGACACCACAAACGGCACAGTGCCCACCCAGCCTACCCAGCCCAAACCCACCGAACCCATGAAAAAACCGATGAAAACCGGCAAGCCTGTCAGCGGCGAGGTGATCATGGACTACGCCATGGACTGCCTGTGCTACAATCCCACCACCCGGGACTGGCGCACCCACAACGGCATGGACTTTGCCGCGGAAGCCGGCACTGAGGTTCTAGCCGCTGCCGACGGCACGGTGTACACCATCTACAGCGATGAATCCATGGGCACCACCGTGGTCATCCGCCACCAAGACGGCTACGTCACCACCTATTCCAGCTTAGCGCAGGATGTTGCCGTCAAGGTAGGCCAGGATGTGACCCTGGGCATGCCCATCGGCCAGGTAGGCACCACCGCCCTGGTGGAAACCGTACTGGGAGACCATGTCCACTTCTCCGTCAGCTGTGACGGCAAACCGGTGGATCCGGAAGAATTCTTCCATTTGGGCAATTGATCCATTTCCCTTTTCCTCCCAGAAATTTTTGGAGCCGCTGAACACACAGCGGCTCCCTTTTTATTCCCTGACGGCCAAATGGCACTCAACACGAAAAAACAGGTGGAAATTTCTCCTTTTTTGCAGTATAATTCCCTCATAAAACACAAAGCGAGGGATGTTATGAACTACGCCGCCATTCGACACGAGTCTACCCAGGACTACTGCTTCTGCCTGACCCCCGGAAGATTTCTTTTCCGCCTGCAAACCGCAAAAGACGATCTGCGCTCCGTCACCCTTCACTCTCTGGACAAATACCTGCCCCTGAAGATCAAAGACACCCGAAAAGCCACCCCCATGCACCGGGTAGCCTGTGACGGTCTCCGGGATTATTATGAGGTAACCTTGGACTTTCATGTGGTATGCCTGCGCTACTGCTTTGAGCTGGAGGATATGCAGGGCAACCGGGTATTTTTCAGCAACTCCGGCTTCACTTCCTCCATCCCGGAGGATAATGAGCGGCTCTTTGACTGTCCCCAGACCCTGCGGGAAGAAGAGCGGTTCTCCGTCCCTGCCTGGGCTGCCAATAAGGTGGTATATCAAATTTTCCCCTCCCGTTTTGCCAGCCACAAGCCCGTTTCTGACCGAATTTGGTACAAATCCCCCATCGGCCCCAAAGACAATTTGGGCGGTTCCCTGCAGGGAATTACCCAGCGTTTGGGCCACATCCGGGATCTGGGCGTGGATGTGCTGTACTTAACCCCCATTTTCTATTCCCACTCCACCCACAAATACGACACCATCGACTATTACCGCATCGACCCCTCCTTCGGCACCGAAGAAGATCTGATCGAATTGGTAGAAAAAGCCCATAATCTGGGCCTGCGGGTGATTTTGGACGGCGTGTTCAATCACACTTCCCCCGATTTTTTCGCCTTCGCCGACCTGTGCAAAAAAGGTGCTTCCTCCCCCTACAAAGACTGGTACTATGTGGACAAATTCCCGGTACGTCGCCTGCCGGGGCTGCACAATTACAAATGCTTCGGCTATTTCTGGGGCATGCCCAAGGTCAATCTCCAGTGTCCCGCCGCAGCGGACTATTTTACCAATGTGGCGCTGCACTGGCTGCGTCGCACCGGTGCGGACGGCTGGCGGCTGGATGTAGCGGACGAAATTTCCCACCATTTTTGGCGTAATTTCCGCAAGGCAGTGAAATCCGAATTCCCGGAAGCCCTGATCGTAGGTGAAATTTGGCACCACGCCCCGGATTTCCTCCAGGGCGACCAGTGGGACAGTGTCATGAACTATCCCTTCTACCGCAGTCTGCTGGACTATGTCACCGGCAGCGGCACCGCCTCTTCCCTGCTGGGCACCCTGGGCTTCCAGCAGGGCAATGTCCATTCTGCCGCCTATCCCCTCCTGTGGAATCTCATCGGCAGCCACGACACGGCCCGCATCTGCCACCTTTGCGGTGAAGATAAAAACCGCCATAAGCTGGCCGCCGCCATCCAACTGCTGACCCCCGGTATGCCCATGATCTACTACGGCGACGAAGTGGGCATGACCGGCGCAAAGGATCCGGATTGCCGCCGTGGTATGCTTTGGGACGAGGCAAGGCAGGATAAAGTTATGCTGGCCTGGTACCGCTGTCTGCTGCAGCTGCGAAAGAGCCTCCCTGTCCTCACCCAAGGTTCCATTCTCTCCCAGCTGGCCGACGACGATGCCGGTCTCATCCGCATCACCCGGGCATTGGATGGGCAGAAAATAACCTTGGTTTTCTGCGCAAAAGAAGGTTCTATTGAATTGCCAGAGCTGGCAGGAAAGACCGATCTGCTTACCGGCAACATTTTCGACGGAAATATCCGGGGCGTTACCGCCTTGGTGCTGCAGGAATAAGAAAAACAGCCCGTGTCCACGGGCTGTTTCTTATTTACGATGTTTCCGCCAGATCCACATGCTGTTGCCGACCAACGAGCCTGCAAAGCCACTCATTCCCAGTGTGCACATATGGATCGTCTTGTCATAGATCCCCATTCGGTTCAGCGTACTGGAGATCACAATTTGTGTCACAATCCAGAGCACGCCGCTCATCAGGCAGATGATGGCACGATTGCGAATTTCCTTCCGCAGCCGGGCGGTTTCCTCTGCCGCCACTTCTGTCACCCTTTCCACTGTCTGGGCAGGCTGTTCATTTTCAATACCCAGCAGCTCCGTCACAGAGGTTCCCAACACCTCTGCCAGCGGCTTCAGCAGCGCCATATCCGGAAAATTCAGTCCCCGTTCCCATTTGCTCACCGCCTTGTCAGAAACACAGATCCGAACCGCCAGTTCTTTCTGTGTCCAGCCCCGCTGTTTTCTCAGTTCCTGAATCCGCTTCCCGGTTTCCAATGCGTCCATTATCGTTACCTCCCGTTGTTTTTGCGGTTTCAATATAGCACAGGAGTGTTCAAATGTCACTCCACCTAAGGTAGAATTGTTATTTTCTATCAAAATGGGCATGGAGGAGGACGGATTCGCTTTTCCGCAGAAAAGCGAATCCGTCCTCAAAGCAGAAAAGAGACACACCGAATGGTGTGTCTCTTTTCTGGTGGGGGAGGACGGATTCGAACCATCGAAGCGATACGCAGCAGATTTACAGTCTGTCCCCTTTGGCCACTCGGGAACTCCCCCATATTTTGTTTTTCTGTTTGTCTGGTTGGAGCCGGTAGACGGACTCGAACCCCCGACCTACTGATTACAAATCAGTTGCTCTACCGACTGAGCTATACCGGCGGCTCAAACAGAACACGCTTATTATAGCCAGTGACCTCCGGTTTGTCAAGTCTTTTTTTCGCAACTTTCCAAGAATTTTCCCGTCTCGTTCAAACCGGGAAATCAAACCCAAATACCGCATTCCCTCCGTCTTACCCGTCCCGTCACCCCGAAAACATAAAAATAACCTTGTTTTCTACGAAAAGAAATGCATTTGCTACTGGATTATCCCAAAAAGATGTGCTATACTGATGTGGTAAATTGTAGATTTATGCCCTTTTGCCTATTTACGGCACAATCGCATGGATCCACTCCATCAATTTCAAAGGAAGGTGCGAAATTGGAAAACTACACCAAGTACAAGCTGAAGGCTTGGGACGAACTGGCCGACCTGCTGGAAAAGCGGGATAACCTCTTCGTCATCGCCTGCAATAAGTGTTTCAAGGAATTTGACACCACGCAGGAGCCGGATTGCGAAGCATTTCTGAAACTGGCCGAAGGTCTGGACAAGACCATTACCGGCACCGCCAAGGTGGATTTCCTCTGTAACAAGTTCAAAGCCGAGAAGAATCTGCCTGACATGATCCCCGAGGGCACCGAGCACGTGGTGGTCATCTCCTGCGGTCTGGGCATCCAGACAGTGGCTGATGTCACCGGCAAGAGCGTGCTGGCTGCCGCCAACTCCCTCAACTACACCGGCCATCACGGCATGGCACTGACCAAAAAGGCCTGCGACGCCTGTGCCCAGTGCTACCTCAGCATGACCGGCGGCATCTGCCCCATCGTCGACTGCTCCAAGAGCCTCGTTAACGGCCAGTGCGGCGGCGCCAAGGACGGCAAGTGCGAAGTCGATCCCAACAAGGACTGCGCTTGGGAAAAGATCCAGCAGCGTTTGGCTGCCCAGGGTCGTCTGGAAGAGCTGACTACTCAGCCCGTACAGGTTCGTGACTACTCCAAGGTGAATTTCAAGGTCATTAATGACTATGTCAAGGCCATCCGCGCCAAGAGTCTGGACGGCTGGTACGGCGGTATCCACCCCGTAGAAGGCAAGGAGCCCACCGAGCATAAGGCGCTGGTTCGCTTCCCCGCTCCCAAGACCGCCGTGTTCCCCCTGTCCATGCATCTGGGCGCTCCCGCCACTGCTTGCGTCAATGTGGGTGACTATGTAAAGGTGGGTCAGATGATCGGCGAGCAGGCCGGTTTCATCTCCGCTCCCATCCACTCCTCCATCAGCGGTACTGTCATCGCCATCGAGGATCGTCCCCACGCCACCCGTGGCATGTGCCCCAGCATCGTGGTGGAAAACGACTTCAAGGATGAACTGCACGAGTCCGTTAAGCCCAACAAGGATCTTTCCGAGCTGACTCCCGCCGAGATCATCGAGATCGTCAAGAACGCCGGTATCGTTGGTATGGGCGGCGCTGGCTTCCCCACTTACGTCAAGCTGAACCCCGGCAAGCCCATCGACGCTGTGCTGGTCAACGCCTGTGAGTGTGAGCCCATGCTGACCGCTGACCATCGCGTCCTGCTGGAGTTTGCCGACGACATCATCTTCGGCCTGCAGGTCGAGATGAAGGCCGTGGCTGCCCCCAAGGGCATCATCGTCATCGAGGAGAACAAGCCCGATGCCATCGCTCTGCTGCGGGAAAAGGCCGCCGGCATCGAAGGCATTGAAGTGCTGGAAGTTTCCACCCAGTATCCCCAGGGCGGCGAAAAGATGCTCATCAAGCGCGCCATGGGCCGCAGCGTACCCTCCGGCAAGCTGCCCGCCGATGTGGGTGCCTGCGTCAGCAATGTGTCCACCGTCAAGGCCATTGCCGATGCCATTAAGACCGGCATGCCGCTGATCGAGCGCGTGACCACCGTCACCGGCAAGTACATCCCCGAGCCCAAGAACTTCATCGTGAAGATCGGCACCCCCGCCTCTGAGCTGGTTGCCGCCTGCGGTGGCATTTCCGGCGACGATGTGCTGGTCAAGGCCGGCGGCCCCATGATGGGCTTCCCCCAGACCACGCTGGAGACCCCCATTATGAAGGGTTCCAACGGCATCATCGCCATCGACAACGATGTGACCGAACCCCAGGAGTGCATCAAGTGCGGCCGCTGCGTGGACGTTTGTCCCATGGAGCTGAAGCCCCTGCACTACTTTAAGCTGGTGGGCGCTCAGGATTGGGAAGGCTGCCGCGACATGAACATCATGGACTGCATGGAATGCCGCTGCTGCGAATATATCTGCTCTTCCAAGCTGCCCCTGGTCACCATGATCAAGATGGGCAAGAACGGCGTAAGGGGGCTGAAGTAATATGCTGATTACCGAACTGAAGAACAAAGATGTAATTGTTTCCCAGCTGAAGGGCAAGACCTTTGTGCTGATCTGCCACGGCTGCCGGGAGATTCACTTCCCCGAGCACGAGGCTGACGAACTGGTGGCCGAACTGACCGCTTCCGGCAATGTGACCGGCACCCTCACCACCGACTACATCTGCAATGTAGAGAACCTGAAGCTGCGCCTGCAGAAGCATGCCGCTGCCATTGAGGCCGCCGACACCATTCTGGTGCTTAGCTGCGGTGTTGGCGTTCAGACCGTCGCAGAGCAGTACGCTGCCAAGCGGGTGATTGCCGGCTGCGACACCTATGCCCTGCCCGGCTTCCAGGGCGTTACCCCCCTGGAATATGACTGCAAGCAGTGTGGCGAGTGCTACCTGAACCTGACCGGCGGCATCTGCCCCATCACCGCCTGCTCCAAGAGCCTGCTCAACGGCCAGTGTGGCGGCGCCAAGGACGGCAAGTGCGAAGTCGATCCCAACATGGAATGTGGTTGGGAGCGCATCCAGCGCAGACTGGCTCAGATCGGCCGTTTGGACGCTCTGAAGTGCCCCACTCAGGTCCGTAACTACGCCACCGACGACGAAGTGAAAAAGTAAAATTTTATCTGTCATTCCGAGCCAGTGCTCACACTGGCGTGGGAATCCCCCAAATAGAGGGAAAACGGTTCCAAATCCTTTGGGGATTGCCACGGCCCTTCGGGCCTCGCAATGACACACCATAATTTTGATTAGGAGTAATAAACAATGAGAATTACTGAATTGTTTGATAACGGCCAGTTTGTAGTCACCGCCGAAGTCGGCCCTCCCAAGGGCTGCCACATGGAGCATGTGGTGGAAGAGGCCAAGGAGTATCTGTCCGGCATCACTGCCGTCAACATCACCGATAACCAGTCCTCCGTCATGCGTATGGGTTCTTTCCCCGCCTGTGTTATGCTGAAGAATGCCGGTCTGACCCCCATCCTGCAGCTGACCTGCCGCGACCGTAACCGTATTGCTCTGCAGTCCGAGTTGCTGGGCGCCGCCGCTCTGGGCATCGACAACATCCTGTGCCTCACCGGCGACCACACCAAGATGGGCGACCATCCCGGTGCAAAGCCCGTATTCGACCTGGACTCCGTCTCCCTGCTGCACACTGTTTCTCAGCTGGAGAAGGGCGTTGATCTGGCCGGCAATCCCCTGGTGGGCGAGGCTCCCAAGTTTGCAAAGGGCGCTGTTGTGTCCCCCTGCTCCGACTCCGTCGACGCTCAGCTGGCTAAGATGGAGCGCAAGGTCATGGCCGGTGCTGAGTACTTCCAGACTCAGGCCGTGTTTGACAGTGAGAAGTTCATCTCCTTCATGGAGAAGGCCAAGCAGTTTGGCAAGCCCGTGCAGCTGGGTGTCATCATCCCCAAGTCCGCCGGTATGGCCAAGTTCATGAACAATAACGTGGCCGGTGTCCATGTTCCCCAGTGGATGATCGACGAGCTGGCCGCCGACAAGGAGAAGGCCAAGGCCGGTATCACCGGTGTTGAGCTGGCTGCCAAGGTCATCAAGGAGTGCCGTCCCTACTGCCAGGGTCTGCACATCATGGCTCTGGGCTGGGAAGCTAAGGTTCCCGAGCTGCTGAAGCTGGCCGGCATCTAAAAAATGCAGAGTTTATAATGCAAAATGCATAATTAAGGGCGCAGGGTTTTCCCCTGCGCCCTTTTATTTGGTATAACAAATTGGAGTTTATCGGGCTGGTGCAAAACAGTGTCATTGCGAGGAGGCGTAGCCGACGTGGCAATCCCCCAGTCGAAAAGGACAACAAAACGATGCGCTCGGGGCAGGTTTTCCCTCGTTACCGGGGGATTGCCACACCATCCTGCGGGATGGTTCGCAATGACACCCTCCTTAGAGATCGGCATCAGCCCGATAAACTAACATTGGAACGACAACGGGCGGGGTCTCCCCCGCCCGT
>JBGVMD010000066.1:0-5745 GCA_045124575.1 Faecousia sp. | reverse complement strand
AAACTGGGGGATTCCCACGCCAGTGTGCGCACTAGCTCGGAATGACAGCGTTTATTAGGCTGCACCTCCCACTGCCCGATAAATTCCAATTTACCGATTCCGCTCCACCCGGTGCAGGCGCAGCACGGCAGCAGTGGCATCATCCGGCACATCCGTGTATCCCGCCTCCAAAATCAGCGCCGCCAAAAAGCCCGCCGGTTGGTCGTAATCCCCCTCCAGGCCCGTCATAGCACTGCTGCCATCCACGCCGTCGCTGAGCAGCACCAGAGGCACGCCGTTTTGTAGCGTAAATCGATCCACCGTCCCCTGATTCTGTTCCACAGAGATACCCGGTGGCGGTCCTTCCCTGCCGATCCGCTCCGGCCCGGCCCGACCCAACAGCCAGGAAGGGGCTGCGCCCCATTTATAGAGCGCCGCCCGCCCCGTCACCAAATCCGCTTCCACCAGATCCACCGTCACCGCCCCGGCGCTGCCCCGCAGCACGCACAGGCTATTGAGGCTCTGCAGGGCGTAATTGGCAGGATATCCTGCCATCAACATCCGCCGCAGCATATACCCCGCAGTTTTTGCTTCATAGGCCGCCCCCTCGCCGGTGCCCATTCCATCACAAAGCAGCACATAATAGCGGTTTCTGGTGCCGGCAAACCACAAACACCGATCCCCATTGGCTGCTTCCCTGCCCCGGGAGCATACCGCCACCTCCGGTTCAAACCGGGCGGTGGGTTCTTCCTCCCGACGGGGCAGGTTGTCGGAAAGTTCCTGTAAGTATTCTGATAAAAATCCATACTGTTGGATCACGGCGCTGCGGTATTCCTGCTGCCGCTGCCGATCTGCCAACAATAGCCGATACTGATCCCGGCCATGCTGCAGCTCCGGCAGCAAACGCTGGGGCTGTCGACAGCCGGAAGGGATGCTGTCTAGGGTAATGGCCGACTGGTGCAGCAGGGTTTGAGGCAGATACCGCACCCGCTCTGCCTCCACGCATTCCTCCCGATGGATGCAGGTACTGCAGGCCCGATCCGCCGCCCGGGCGATCAGCGCCCCTTCATCCATGGGATACATCAGCGTTTCCTGGAGAAGTTGCTGGGCCTGTGCCAGCACCCCGGATACCATCTCCAGCCGTGCTTGGGCATAGCCCATATCCCCCCGCCGGCTGTAAGATCGGATCTGTCGGGGCAGCAAAAGGCTGATGAGTCCACCCAACAAAAGCGCCGGCAGCATCAGCCACTGCTCCTGCCCACAAAGCCGCATGACCGCAAAATACACCGCTGCCGGCACCAGCATCCTGCCTCCCCTGGGAATCCAGGAGATCTGCCGCACCAAATATGCCATGCACATCACCGCCGTCATGGGTACCACCGTCACCCCCGCCAAATCCAGCGCCAGACCCGCAATGGCCACTGCCGGGAATGGCGCTGTCAGCGCCATCAGCGCCGCTGCCACCAAACCCAAATTCAGGAATGCCACCGGGGCCACCTGTGCCAGCGCCAGCACCCCCATGCCCATCACCAGCCAGTCTGCCGTGGGATCCTGCCGCAGTTGGGCACTGCACACCAGCCAGGCTGACCCGGATGCCAAGGCAATCCGTAGCAGATACATGGCGATGGCCGTTTCCTCCCCCTGCCAAAGTTGGAACACCAGGCCGCTGACTGCCACGATGAGGCCTGCCAGCCCTGCCAGCAGCGGTCGCAGTTTTTGCGCCCGCTGTCCCAAAATCATGCACACCGGCAGCCCAGCGGCGATCCAAACCAAGCCCTGCAATCCGGCCCGGCCCCAAAACCCCCAGTACCCCACGCAGCCACCCAATGCAAAGGGCAGCGGCAGCCACCCCGGCAAACCTGCACACAGCACCGCAAGACACAGGGGTTGGCATTGATTGCCCAGGCTGGCGGCGCTGAGGCACAAGCCTGCCAGAAACGCCCCCAAAATTTCCACAGGCTGCCGCACCCTGGAATCGGACAGAATCTTTCGCATTTGCCGTTTCCACCGGCGCATTTCATAGCCGGCCTGCATTTTCATATGTATCACGCCTTTCTGTTTTTTGCTCCATGTTAGCACAAAAACAGGAATTTCTTTGTCGAAACCCCGGGGAGAATAAAGTTTCTTGCATATTGGCGTGCCGGCGTGTATAATGGGCATATCACCATTGTTCCGTCAAGGAGGTATCCCTATGGGTCGGGAATTTGAACTGAAATATGCCGCCACTCCGGCGGTTTTGGCGGCGCTGGCCGCCGAATTTGGCCCAGGTCGGGAAATCCGGATGGAAACCACCTACTACGATACCCCCGACCGCAGCCTGTCCGCCCGACACATGACGCTGCGGCTGCGCCGGGAAAATGAGGAAATCGTCTGCACCCTCAAGACGCCCCTGCCCGACGGCAGCCGGGGTGAATGGGAATGCCCCGCCGCAGACATTCAAGGTGGCATCGCTTCCCTGCTGTCCCTTGGCGCCCCCAAGGCACTGGCAGCGCTCACCGCCCAGGGCGTGACCGCCGTCTGCGGCGCCCGATTCACCCGATTGGCGGTGGATGTCCCCACTGCGGATGGCATGGCGGAGCTGGCGCTGGATCAAGGCCTTCTCTGCGGCAGCGGCAAGGAGATGGCGCTGTGCGAGGTGGAACTGGAACTGAAGTCCGGCTCCGAAGAGGCCTTGCTGGCACTGGCGGACGCCTTTGTTTCCGCTCATGGCTTAACGCCGGAGCCCCGCAGCAAATTCAACCGGGCGATTTCCTTGGCCCAAGGAGAATAATATGGCAAATATTGGACAATTAACGGAAAAATACGATAAATTCGTAATTTTTGACACCGAAACCACCGGCCTCAACTTCGCCCGGGATGAGATCATCGAATTTTCCGCCGTGGTGCTGGAACGCCAAGGCAGCGAAGTGGTGGTCACCCGGGAATATGACAATCTCATCACCCTCTCTCCCGGTAATACCGTGCCGGAAAATATCACCCGCCTCACCGGCATCTCCACCCTGGACATTCTGCAGCGGGGCATTCCCAAGGCCCAGGTCTGCGCCGATATTGCGGATATGTTCGCAGGAAGCACCCTGCTACTGGCCTACAACGCCCATTTTGACCTGAGTTTTCTCTTCTATCTGCTGCTGCGAAACGGCGATCCCACCGTTTTAAAAGGCAAGGATAAGCTGGATCTTTTGACCGTATATAAAGACCGCCGTCCCTTCCCCCACAAGCTGTGCAATGCCATTGACGCCTACGGTCTTTCCGGCAAGGTGATCAATTCTCACCGGGCCATCGACGATGTGCTGGCCACGGTGGCGGTAATGGAAGCCATGGCAAATGAAAAGGACGATTTGCAGCAGTACATCAATCTCTTTGGCTACAACCCCAAATACGGCATCGACGGCAAGCCTATCGGCTCGGTAACCTATAAGCCCCAGTCATTCCAGAACAGCAGTCCCCTTTACTTATAAATTGAGGAGGCCCATCTATGATCAATCCGGAATCCCTGGCCCTTGGCACCAAGCGTAACACCATCATGGAACTGGCCGACTATGGCCGCAAGCGTGCTGCCGTGATCGGCAAGGAAAATGTCTTTGATTTCAGCATCGGTAACCCCTCCACCCCTGCGCCCCAGGAAGTAAACGCCGCCATTTTGGACATTGTGGAGCATATGGCCTCTCTGGCAGTCCACTCCTACACCTCCACTCTGGGTGATATAAAGACCCGGCAGGCGGTTGCCGCTGACATGAACGCCCGTTTTGGCTGCAATGCCAAAGCCGAGGAGCTTCTGCTCTGCTGCGGCGCTGCCCCGGAAGTAGCTGCTGTCTGCAAAGCACTAACCACACCCGGCAGTGAGATTCTGGTCTTTGCCCCCTATTTCCCCGAATACAAGCCCTATGTAGAGCAGGCCGGCTCTGTTTTCCGGGTAGTCCCGGCGGACGAACCCCATTTCCAGCTGAATCTGGAAGCACTGGAAGACATGCTGACCCCCAACACTTCCGCCGTCATCGTCAATAATCCCAATAATCCCGTGGGCAGCGTCTATTCTGCAGACACCATCGGCCGTCTGGCCGCACTGCTGGAGCGTAAGAGCATGGAATTTGGCCACCGGATCTACGTCATCGCCGATGAACCCTATCGGGAGCTGGTGTACGGCGAAGCGAAAGTACCTTTCATTCCCAGCATCTACCCCCACACCGCAGTGTGCTACTCCTATTCCAAATCCCTCTCCCTGCCCGGCGAGCGACTAGGCTACATCTACGTGCCCTTCGAAGCGGATCAGGGACAGGATCTCTATCACGCCATCATCGGTGCTGCCCGGGCCATGGGTCATGTGTGTGCCCCGTCGCTGATGCAGTTGATGCTGCAGCGCTGCGCCCACCTCCAGCCGGATCTGACTGTTTATGACCGTAACCGCCGCACCCTGCTGGAAGCGCTGCGTTCCTACGGATACGAGATTGTCGAACCCGAAGGCGCGTTCTATCTGTTCGTAAAAGCCCCCGGCGGCGACGATCAGGCCTTCTCCCAAAAGGCCATGGCCAAAGACCTGCTGCTGATGCCCAGCTCCGATTTCGGCTGGCCCGGCTATCTGCGGCTGTGTTACTGTGTCAGTCACGACACGGTGGTTCGCAGCCTGCCCATTTTCAAGGCACTGATTGAAGAATACCGATAACAAAAAGAGAGAACAAGGCGGGTCGCTCCGCGTTGTTCTCTCTTTGCTTTTTAGCTTTTTGTCTGTTTCTTCCTTTTGGCAATTTCAAAGGCCAACAGAATGATTCCATAGGCTGCCGCATACATGGGAGCCATGACCCAAGCGGTCAGGGGTGTGCCCGGCAGAAGGGGTTCGGCAATGTGGAACGCATCGCTCATATCAAAGACTTCCATCAAAAATGCGCCGACTGTGAGATAGGCTGTAAAGCCAAACAGGGTGCAGTACCACTTTTTGTAAGTCACGTCCAGTTGTTTGAACAGGAAGATGGCAACCACGACCATGGCCGACAAGCTGTGATGCAGCAGACCGGAGATGGTAGGCAGGTAGAAAATGGTCGGGCCTTGATCCACAAAGGTGGCATAGATCACTGTGGAAATGCCACCAAAAATTCCCAGCAACCAAGTAAAGTGCAGCACCGCATTGTCCCGCTTGCCCAGCAAAACGCCCAGCGCCAATACAAGACTGGTCATGCCGCAAAAGCTATCAGGAATCAGGCAGTACCAGCGCACCGTGTCATAGCGAAACACCTGAGAGAGCCGATTTGTCACAATGGCCACAAGCAGCAACAAGGCCAGCAATCGAAGCACATATTGCCGCTGTTTCTCCGTTCTGGCCAGCTTGTTGGCGGTCAAAAGCACCCCACTGCCCAAAGCGGTCGATAGGATGATGTACAAAATATGTTGAGCGCCAAACAGTTGTGCCGGCATAACCCTTCCTCCCTCACGCGGTGTCACAAAATATCATTTACCTTTCTACGCCGACCCCATTGTACGCCGTTCGACAAAAACTGTCAACAAATTATTTAATTAATTTTTAATCTTTTCTTAATTTTTGCAGAGTTTTTCCATCTCAGTTTTCCTTTTCCTGTATTTTCGGAAAATTTTGGTGAAAAATCGTAAATATTGTTTGCTTTTTTTGGGTTTGCATGCTATACTATTTGGGCATTATGCGAAAGTATGCAAAAATGTGTAAAATTTGGGCAAACCTGCCCATGAATATGAAAGGGGTATGATACCAATGCACAAGTATGTTTACCTGTTTACCGAAGGCAACGGCAGCATGCGTGA
>JBGVMD010000065.1:0-7168 GCA_045124575.1 Faecousia sp. | reverse complement strand
AAACCAGGCTTCGGTCTTTAGGAATGCCATGGAGCTGCTCATGAGATCCATACCGGTCATCAGTGCCATAAAACCCAGCATGATGGTGCCGATACCCTTTTTCTTTTCGGACTTGCCCATATACAGCAGGATGCCGAAGATGCCGATCAGAGGTGCCAGGGTGGAGGGTTTGAAGAACTTAATGAGGAAGCTATCACCCTCCAAACCGGACAGGGACAGAATCCAGGCGGTAACAGTGGTACCAATATTGGAACCCATGATAACGCCAACGGCCTGCTTCAACGTCATAATACCGGAGTTAACGAAGCCGACTACCATGACCGTGGTTGCGGAAGATGACTGAATCACTGCGGTGACACCCAAGCCCAGCAAGAAGCCCTTGAACACATTGGAACTCATCTTAGCCAGGATGGTCTGCAATTTACCACCGGCCTGACGCTCCAGAGCCTTGCCCATAATGTCCATACCGAACAGGAACAAGGCCAAGCCACCCAGTAGGGTGATGATCTTAAAAATGTAAGCTGTCATATTTTACTCCTTTACGGAAAATTTTCTTAATTCGACAGTCTACATTATAAATTTGACCATTTGTAAAAACCATAGAGGGTATGCAAAACTTAGGTAAAATCTATGTAAAGTGAAAGACCGCACCCAAGCGGATGCGGTCTGAAATCAAAATTGTATGGTTATGGTTGTTCCCTTTCCAGGGGTACTTTCCAGGCTGATTTCTGCCTTATGGTAAGCTACGGCATGCTTTACAATGGAAAGGCCCAGACCGGTACCACCGGAGGCTTTGGAGTGGCTCTTGTCCACCCGGTAGAATCGTTCGAAGATCCGGTCCTTATGCTCGGCAGGAATACCAATGCCGGTGTCGCTGACAATCAAGCGGTTATTCTCTGCATGGATCGTCACGCTGCCGCCGGGGACATTATACTTGATGGCATTGTCGCAGAGGTTGTAAATAATCTCCTGGAGCATTCTGCGAACACCCATAACAGTAAATCCTGTTCCGCTAACACGGACTTCCACTTGCTTATCCGTAGCGCTGGGGGCAAGAATTTCCTTTACATCTTCTGTAAGCTGCAGCATATCCACTTGCTCGGCAGGCAGTTCCGCACCTTCATCCAACTGGGATAGACGGATAATATCTTCGATTAGGTTCACCAGCCGGGACGCTTCCTTACGGATATGTCCAACGAATCGGGATGTGTCCTCCGGTTTCACCATGCCACTTTCCAATAGTTCGGCGCTGCCGATAATACCCTGCAGCGGTGTTTTCAGTTCGTGAGATACATTCGCAGAAAACTCCCGGCGCATCTGCTCTGCGTTTTGAGATTCCGTTACATCCACCGCCAGAATAACCGCACCCAGCAAATTGCCATCAGACTGGATACTGCTCATATCGAAGCGGTAGACTCTGCCTTCCAATTCCTGTATGACACTTCCGTGACCTCTATCCAGGGCATCGTTCAGTGCCTGCCGCAGAGCATTACTCCGGTTCACCTGGAAGAAGGTGCTACCCACACAGGTTTCTTCTGTCTGGAAGATTCGCATAGCCGCAGTATTGATAGAGCGGATATGGGTCTCCTTATCCAGTACCACCAATCCTTCTTGCATGTTGGAAGTAATCTGAATAAACTCGTCGGTCTTGTGTTGCAGTTTTCGCATCTGGGCATCAATCTGCAAATGCTGCTGATTGATCCGCCGCAGCAAAGGAGAAAGCTCCTCATAAGTATCATTGGACAGTGGATGCTCCAAATCCAAATTGTTCATTGGTTCCACAATATTCTTTGCCATTCTGCGGGCAAGAATCAAAGATAGACCAATCGCAAGAACAGCGATAAGTATGATCGGCCACAGCAGATCCATCATCAGCGCCCATGCAGAAGCCTGGTTGGTAGAGATACGCAGTACCGTTCCGTCTTGCAAGCGCCGTGCTTCATAATAGGTCTGTTCGGTAAGAGTGGAAGAGTTTCGCACCGCACTACCGGAGCCGGTGGCAAAGGCTTCCCTGATCTCCTCACGATCAGCATGGTTTTCCATGGTGGTTTGATCTACTTGGGTATCAAAGAGAACCGTACCATCCTTGTCGATCCAAGTCACGCGAAAACGGTCTGCCTCCACATTTTCCAGAAATGCATTGCCGTACTGCTCCGTGCCGGTGACCGCAAGGCTCAGTTCGTCCTTCAGCTGCTGCACCTGCACACCGGTGAAATGGTTGTACAGCACACCGATCACAATGCCCAGAGAACAGAGCAGCACCACCACCGCTACAAAGACTGTAGAACGAAAAATTTTACTTGTCATAGCCACTCTCCAGTCGGTAGCCTACATTTCTGACGGTTTCGATGATATTGCCATAGCTGCCCAGCTTCTGCCGCAGGGCGCGGATATGCATATCCACTGTTCGGGTTTCTCCCGCATACTCCGTGTTCCACACGGAGGAGAGCAACTGCTCTCTTGTAAAGGCGATACCAGGCTGAGAGAGGAACAGATGCAGAAGTTCATATTCCTTATAAGTCAGAATTACCCGTTCGCCATCGACGGTGACGGTATGCTCGTCGGGATTCAGTACAAGACCGTCCAGCTTCAGCAGGTTAGAGGATACCTTTGGTTTGCACCGACGCAGTACAGCTTTCACCCGGCTGACCATTTCCATGATGCCGAAAGGTTTTACCAGGTAATCGTCTGCGCCCAAGTCCAAACTTTGGATCTTATCATATTCACTTCCCTTGGCGGTGGCCATGATCACGGGAATATCCGCAAACGCTTCGTTTGATTTCATCAGCTTCAGCAGTGTGACACCGTCCTTGCCGGGGAGCATCACATCCAGCACGATGAGTTCCGGTTTTTCGGATTGCAGCGCATTCCAAAAACTGTCACCATCTTCAAAGCCTTTGGCTTCAAATCCGGTAGAAGTCAGGGCATATACTTCAATGTCGCGGATGCTGGAATCATCCTCTACACACCATATCATTCGGGCACCTCCTTGCGTTTTTTACAATTTTAGCTGTTTTAGTAGTAAAATTCAAGAATTTAGATGGACTTTACATACATTTTACATCTCACTGACAATCCTTGTGGATACCGGTAACGGAAAACTCCACCCATTCCGCAATATTGGTACAGTGATCGCCGATCCTCTCAAAATACTTAGCGATCATCAGCAGATCCAGCGCATACTCACCTTGTGAGGGTTCGGCTGCGATGATGTCGATAATGCCGTTCTTGACCTGGGTGAAATAATCGTCCACCACATCATCGTGAGCCATGACCTTTCTGGCCAACTCTAAATCCTGCTTCACATAAGCATCAACAGCCTCCGTAACCATAGACTGGGCAGCTTTCGCCATTTCCCGGATCTTGGGGAACTTCTCGTCGGGATGGGCGTTCATATAGGGAACGATCTCCACAATATCCTCAGCCTGATCGCCGATTCTTTCCATATCGGTAATCATCTTCATGGCGGCGCTGATTTGCCGCAGATCCCGTGCCACCGGCTGCTGCCGCAGAAGCAGCTTCATACAGATGGTCTCAATGGTGCGCTCGCTTTCATCGATCTGCGCACCGATGGTATTTACCTTTTGCACCAGTTCCGCATCCCAACCGGTAAGTGCCTGGGATGCCAGCGCAATAATTTCCTCGCAGGATGCACCCATAACGGTCAGTTCCCGCTTTAGTTCATTCAGCTGTTCCTGAAATAGATCTCTCATATTAACCAAACCTTCCTGTAATGTAATCTTCTGTGCGCTGATCCTTCGGTTGGGAGAACATCTCCTCGGTGTTGCCGTATTCCACCAGGTCACCCAGCAGGAAGAACGCAGTCTGATCAGAAATGCGGACAGCCTGTTGCATATTATGGGTAACGATGACGATGGTATAGTCCTTTTTTAGTTCCATAGCCAGGTCTTCGATACGGGAAGTGGAAATGGGGTCAAGGGCAGAGGTAGGCTCGTCCATCAGCAGCACCTTGGGTTCTACCGCCAGTGCTCTTGCGATGCAAAGCCGCTGCTGCTGACCGCCGGACATACCCAGTGCGTTCTTTTTCAGCCGATCCTTTACTTCGTCCCAAATGGCAGCGCTCCGGAGTGCTTTCTCTACAATATCATCCAACTGTGCTTTACCCGTGATGCCGTGGGTTCTGGGGCCGTAGGCAATGTTGTCATAGATGCTCATGGGGAAGGGATTGGGTTTCTGGAACACCATACCCACTTCCTTGCGGAGGTTGTTGACATCGGTCTCAAAGATATTCTGACCGTTGTAGGTTACCTCACCGGTGATTTTTACGGTGGGAATCAGGTCATTCATCAGGTTCAGGGTTTTCAAAAAGGTAGACTTGCCACAACCGGAAGGTCCGATCAGTGCGGTGATGCTGTGTTCCGGAATCTCAATGTTGATATTTTTCAGTGCCTGGAAGTTACCGTACCACAGGCACAAATCATTTGCAGAAATAATACTCATGCTTTGTTTTTCCTCTCGAAATACTTGCCGATCAGCGTTGCACTCAGGTTGATCAGCAGTGTCAAAATCATCAAAATGGCAGCGATGGCGAAGGCGACCTCAAAGTTGCCATCTTCGGTGGCATAGACATAGAGTGCCACCGTCAGCGTTGCGCCGGAAGAACTAAGAGATTCGAAGAAACCGCCCAACGCATGCGCAAAGCCAGCAGTGAACAGCAATGCCGCAGATTCACCTACGATTCTGCCAACAGACAGAATGCACCCAGTGATCACACCTTCTACGCAGTTAGGCAGAACCACAGTACGGATTACACGCCATTTGCCTGCGCCCAGGCCGAATGCACCTTCCCGGTAGGATTGGGGAACGGTTTTCAGGCTTTCCTGGGTGGTACGCATAATGGTGGGCAGATTCATAATGACCAGCGTCAAAGCGCCTGCCAGCAGACTCTTATCCAAGTCCATGAACTGACAGAAGAACAGGCTGCCGAACAGGCCGTAAATGATGGAAGGGATACCGGAAAGGGTCTCCGCCGCATATTCGATCATGTCCACCAGCCGTTTGTTGGTGGCATATTCCGTCAGATAAATCGCTGCGCCTACACCCAGCGGCAAAACAAACAGCAGCGTGGTCAAAATAATGTAGAGGGTATTCAAGATGTCCGGGAGAATGCCGACTGTGCCCCGTAAATAACTGGGCTTGGTGGATAGTAGCTCCCAGGAGATATTGGGTAGTCCCTTGATCAGCACATAGCCAAGCAAAAAGAGCGTCAGTGCAGCGGTGATCCCGGCTGCCAGCCACATAAGGATGCGCATTGTCCAAATATAAGCATTTCGTTTTTTCATAACAACACTCCCATGACGGCAAGTAGGATCACAAAACTGGGCAACGCTAACAGCAAATAAGGCTTGCCCCGTAAAGTCCAGCGGAACAAATTTCTCTTTCTAACAGTTCTCATTTCTTTTCTCCCTTCAGGAAGAAGTTAAGGGTCGCATTGATTAGCATAATAAACAGGAACAACACCAATGCGATGGAGAACAGCGCCTCCCGGTAGAGTCCGTCTGCGTAACCCATTCCGCTGGAAACGGCTGTGGTCAGAAAACGGACACTTTCAAAGAGGGACGGCATATTGGCCACATTGCCGGAGACCATCATCACCGCCATAGCTTCGCCGATGGCGCGGCCTACCCCTAGCACCACAGCTGTGGCAATACCGCTCTTGGCAGCGGGAACCGATACACGAAACCAGGTTTCTTCCGGGGTTGCGCCCAAAGCCAGGGATGCATCCTCATATTCTTTTGGAACAGCATCCAACGCAGTGATGGAAACCTTGATGATAGAGGGCAGGATCATAATTGCCAGCACGATCATCGCCGCCAGCAGGCTTGCTCCGTCGGGCAGATGGAAGATTTCCCGGATACCGGGAACCAGTACCATCATACCTACCAGGCCATAGACCACAGAAGGAATACCCGCCAGCAGGCTTACCGCTCCGGACATCCATTCCTTTACTTTGGGGGATGCTTTCTTGGACAGATACACCGCCGTGAAGAATCCAATGGGAACACCAATCAGCAGGCTACCTGCTGTGCCGTAAATGCTGGAGAGAATAAAGGGCAGGATGCCGTATTGGGGATTAGCAGCAGCCGGGTCCCAGACCTTGCCGAAGAGAAAATCCCACAACCCAATCTCCAAAATGGCGGGGATACCGGAGATCGCCAGATACACTGTGATCAGCAGCACACAAGCAACGGTCACAAGGCCCAGGAGCAGGAAAATTCCGTGTATAACACACTCAAATACTTTGTTGCTTTTCATAGATTCACCTAAAGATACACAGTAAGCGGCGATTTTCACCGCCGCATTACTTGTTTAGTTGGCAGGTACCACACCGGCTGCGGTGATGATCTCATTGGCAGCGGGAGAGGTTACGAAGTCAAAGAAAGCTTGTGCGGTCTCACTCAAAGCCACACCTTCCTTGGTGACCAGCACAAAGGGACGCTGCACGGCATAGCTGCCATCCTTGATGGTGGCTTCGCTGGGCGCAACACCGCCCACAGAGATAGCCTTCACAGTATCCTTGACGGAGGACAGAGAAACATAGCCGATGGCATTGGGATTCTCAGCCACTGCGGTCAGAACTGCCCCGTTGGAGGTCAGCTCCTGGCGGTACTTGCAAGCATCTTCCGTATCGGTGATAGATTCAAAGCCGTCACGAGTGCCAGAGGATTCCTCACGGCCAATGCAGAC
The DNA here is from genome assembly GCA_045124575.1 of Faecousia sp. Classification (GTDB taxonomy): domain Bacteria; phylum Bacillota; class Clostridia; order Oscillospirales; family Oscillospiraceae; genus Faecousia. Next base: position 460 of record JBGVMD010000065.1, on the reverse strand, counting down.
GATCTCGCCGTCCTTGCCGCCAACTTCACTCCAGTTTGTAATCTCACCCTTGAAGATGGCTGCGATCTGCTCCACAGTCAAGTCAGCAACAGAATTATCGGTGTGTACGATGATTGCAATGCCGTCGATTGCCAAGATAGTTTCCTTCAAGCCTTCAGCATTCTCGCTATCCTTCAGGTAACGGGAGGACAGGCCAATGTCGCAAGTGCCATCCTTAACCGCCTTGATGCCAGTGCCGGAACCGGTAGCATTGTAGGTAAAGTTTGCGCCGGTGTCTTCCATGAAGGCTTCGCCCAATGCGTTGATCACCTTCTGCATAGAGGTGGAGCCGTCGGTGGAAACTACCTTCTCTTCTTTGTTGCCGCAAGCAACCAGGGACAGTGCCATAACCATGGCCAAAATCATACAAACTAACTTTTTCATAATAAAAAACTCCTTTTCTTTTTTGGATTTATTTTGT
>JBGVMD010000064.1:0-33671 GCA_045124575.1 Faecousia sp. | reverse complement strand
ATCTTCTCGCTGTTACTCCTGCAGGCGTGTCCGGCCATTTCCCTTGCCGATATAGATCCACACACATTTTCTTGTACTCATAGCTGTACTTCATGAAAATACCCCCCAATACTGGGTGTCCAGTATTGGGGGTACATATCAGACCCTTCCGGTTTTTTCCATATTTGTAAAATTCACTTGCAATACTTGAAAAAAAGATGTATAATACAAGATGAAGCAAAGTATCAAAATCGCATCAGGACATCCCGCTATTCGTTTCATGCAATGCACGAAACGAATGATGATACTCTGCAAAGAAAATTCTAGGAGGAATAGAAAGTGAAAAACACCAAACGCGCCCTTTTCTCCAGCGTGATTGCACTGATCCTGTGCTTCTCCATGCTGGTGGGCACTACCTTCGCATGGTTCACCGACTCTGTTGAGTCCGGCGTGAACCAGATCATCGCCGGCAACCTGGACATCGAGCTGTACCACGAAGACAATCAGGTTACCGATACCTACGACAAGCTGTTCGAGGACATCCTGTGGGAACCCGGTGCAGTTGCTTACGAGAACATCACCGTCAAGAACGAAGGCACCCTGGCTCTGAAGTATCAGCTGTCCATCAACTTTGACAATGCTACCCCCGCTAAGAACGGTAAGACTCTGGCTGATGCTCTGTATGTTGCATTTGTCGAGGGCGGCTTCTCTGGTGACCGCGAGTATGCTAAGACTCTGGACTTCGCACCCATGGCTAGCTTCATGCAGGCAGGTCAGTTGAATGTGACTGACCACACCAGCGATACTTATGGCATCGTTATCTACTGGCTGCCCACCGAATACGACAACGACTTCAACATGAACAACGAGGATAAGGCTGATCTGTCTATCGATCTGGGCATCAAGCTGGTTGCTACTCAGGTCGAGGGTGAGTTTGACTCCTTCGGTCCTGACTACGATGTGGATGCTATCTACACCGATGCTGTCGTCACCAGCGAAGAGGAACTGAAAGAAGCTCTGGCCAATGGTAAGGATGATATGATCATTGGTATCAAGGGCAATGTTACCTGGACCACCGGTGCAGGCATTGGTTCTACTCCTTTTGTGGGCGAGGATAGCTCCATCAAGAAGATTACCCTGCTGGGCATTGGCGAGGATGCTACCTTCACTGCTACTGGCTCCGGCGTTGGTGACATTGGTATTGACAATGGTACTGTTATCTTCAAGAACCTGAAGATTGCTGATGAGTCTGTCTCCTATGCTGAGAATTCTTGGGAATACGGCTATTTGGAGTTCCGCGGCAACACCGTGTTTGAGAACTGCGATATCGTCAATGCCATCATGATGGAAGGTGACTCCGCTTCCTTCAAGAACTGCTCCTTCAACTCCCACAAGGATAGCGAGTACGCTGTTTGGGTTTCCAATGGCGATGCTACCTTTGAGAACTGCACCTTTACTGGTACTCGTGGCCTGAAGATGCATGAGGCTTATGGTTCTGAGGTTGGCACTGTTGTGATCAACAACAATACTTTTATTGATTTGTCCAAGAAGCCCGGTTTGGCCATCGGCACTGTGAATGCTGATACCACTGTCGTGCTGACCAACAATGAGTTCATCGGCACCCAGGCCGGCGATCAGGGTCTGTACTCCTACGAGACCGACACCGCTGTGACCACCTTCAACTTCACCTATGAGAATAACAAGGTCTTCGCCCAGGACAGCAGTCTGCCTCAGGGCCTGTATAAGGTCGACGAGAATACCTGGCTGGCTAGCAATGCAAATGCTCTGAGTCAGGCCATCGCAAAGGCAGAAGACGGCCAGACCGTTGTTTTGGCTCAAGATGTTATTTACACCGGCAATGGCTATGCAAATATCGTTAAGAACATTACCCTTGATTTGAACGGCAATACTCTGAGCACAACTTCTTTGGGTGTCGTAGCTAAGGCCGGCACCATCAAGAATGGTACTATTTCCAACCCTGTTGGCGCCCGTGCGGCTCTTCGCACCTGGTCCGGTGTTTCCGTTGAGAATGTTATCATCGAGGCTCCCCTAAACGGTGGCATTACCGTGGCTGGCGGCAACTCTTTGCCCTACATCAAGAACGTTACCATCAATGCCAAGACTTACGGTATCGAACTGCAGTATGGCGCTTCTGTCGGTACTATCGAAAACGTCAATATCGTTGCAGGTGAAAATGGCATCGTAGTGCAGGCTGGCACAATCGGCAAAATCACCAACTCTGTAATCAAGGGCGGCAATGCAGGTATCTATGGCCAGCTCAAGGGTGTCAATGATCTTAGCATCACGCTGGACGGTACAAGCGAAGTCCATGGTGATAAGTACGGCATCTTCCTGTGCGATGAGGGCGCAACCATTATTCCCGTTGGCTCCGCATACCTGACCTATGACGAGGCTACTACCTTCGAAGGCGGCCTGAATGCTCAGGAGTTTGCTTTCGGCCAGCCCGGTAAGTTGGTTATCAATGGCGTTCGTAATGTTACAAATGCTGAGAATCTGGCAGAGGGGCTGAAAAATGGCGACACCGTGGTTCTGACCGATGATATTCAGACCGAGGCTGCTACCACTGCTCCTTACGGCAACAAGTATGCCTTTAAGATGGATGGCGGCGTGTTGGATGGCAACGATAAGAAACTTTACGTGGAATGCTACGGTGACGACTACGGCATCATGACTTCCGGCGGTACGGTTAAGAACCTGACGATTACAGAAGGCTGCCGTGCCATTATGATCATGTACGCTACCAAAGATATCATTCTTGACAATGTTAAGATCGGCGGCGATGGCGTGCTGTATCCCATCAATACCGGTGAATATGCAAAGGTTGCTGGCGTTGACCTCATCGTGACCAATTCTACACTGGCAGGCTGGACCAGCTATGCCGGTATTGAAAGCGCGTCCTTTACAAATGTAAAGTTTGAGCAGGGCACCTACTACAACAACATCTACGGCCGTGTGTTTAAGCCCTATGTTAACACCACTATGACCGACTGCAGCTTTGTCGAGCATATGAACCTCGATCTGTCCGGTCTGGTTCAGGGTCAGAAGATCACCTTTGTTAACTGCACCGTCAATGGTAAGGCTGTGACCGCCGATGTGCTTACTATTCATACCACCGATGCTCAGTACGATACCGAACTGTTCACTGTTGATCTGCCTTCCTGGGCCACCAGCATCAACGATTGCATCGTCTTCGGCTAATTACCAATACATCCCTGCCACCCAACCCGACCGGGTTGGGTGGCTTTCTTTGTTTTCATCAAAGTGTCCTCGAATGGCGTACATTTCGTGCGCAGGGTGGGGAAGTAAAGGGGAATGACGACGATTTGTAATAATTGTGCATTGACATTCTTCTTGTTTCGTCATATCATAAGAATGCTATGTTATTTATACAATGTGGGGGACTAGGTCCCGCCGGATTTTAGACAGAATCTACAACAGATAAGGAGTCGATAGGATGATTCATTCTCTGGAACAACTGCGTGTGTCTGGGGCGAACAGTGCCTCCAGCCGCTTGGCTGTGGCCGTGGCTCAGGATGCGGAAGTATTGCTGGCGGTAGACGCTGCCAAGAAGTTGGGCATTGCAACAGCCACTTTGGTGGGCGAGGAAGGCGAAATTCGCGCCATCGCCGCCCAGCTGAACATCGACCTGAGCGACTATCAGATCATCAACGTCGCCGATAAGGTGGAAGCCTGCCGCACCGCCGTCAAGCTGGTGCGGGACAAGGAAGCCGACGTGGTGATGAAGGGCATCGTGGATACTTCCATTATCCTCAAGGCGGTGCTGGACAAGGACATCGGCCTGCGGCAGAGCCCTGTGCTTTCGCATGTTGCAGTCTTCGAGGTGCCCGGCTATGATCGGCTGTTCTATCTTGCCGATGCTGCCATGAACATCGCTCCCGATCTTGAAACCAAGAAGCATATCCTGCGCAACACCGTGCAGGTAGCCCATGCACTGGGCAATGAAAACCCCATCGCTGCCTGTTTGTGTGCTGTGGAAAAGGTGAACCCCAAGATGCAGGCTACTTTGGACGCCGCCGCTCTGGTGGAAGCCAACCAAAACGGCGAGATTACCGGCTGCACCGTTATGGGTCCCTTGGCGCTGGACAATGCAATTTCTGTGGAGGCTGCTCATCACAAGGGCATTACCGATCCCAACGCCGGCCACGCCGACATTCTGTTGGTGCCGGCCATCGAAGTGGGCAATGTGTTCTATAAGTCCATGGTCTTTATGGCCCGGGCCAAGAACGCCGGTGTCATCGTGGGTGCAAAGGCTCCCGTGGTGCTGACCAGTCGTGCCGACTCCGACGAGACCAAGCTGAGTTCCATCGCTCTGGCGCTGAAGATCGCCGCAGCCAACTAAAGGAGAAATTATATGAATTATAAAGTTCTTGCCATGAACTTCGGCTCCACCTCCACTAAGGTGGCCATTTACGAGGGTGACAAGGAAGTGATGATCCAGACCTTCCGCCACACCAATGAGGAAATGGCCAACATCCACAACATGGAAGAAAACGCTGCATTCCGTAAGGGTGTTATTATGACTTACCTGCAGGAGCAGGGCGTCAATCTGACCGAGCTGGATGCCATCGTGGGCCGCGGTGGCCTGATGCGGGGCATCGAGGGCGGCACCTACATCGTTAATGACAATATGCTCAAGGATCTGCACTCCTGCCAGTATGGCTATCATGTGTGCAATCTGGGCGGTATTCTGGCTTCCGAGATTGGTGCCGAGCTGGGCAAGCCTGCCTATGTGGTGGATCCTCCCGTGGTTAATGAGGTGGCGGATGTGGCCAAGCTCTCCGGTCATCCGGATTTCCCCCGCCGCGCCCTGTTCCATGCCCTGAACCAGAAGGCCATTGCCAAACGGTTTGCGGAAGAGACTGGCCGTCCCTATGAATCCCTCAACCTGATCGTTGCCCACATGGGCGGCGGCACCTCCGTTGGCTGCCACCGTCAGGGTAAGGTAGTGGATGTGAATAACGGCCTGGAAGGCGAGGGCGCTTTCACCGGTGAACGCTGCGGTGGTCTGACTGCTTTGGATGTGGTGAAGGCAACCTTAAGCGGCCAGTGGGGCAAGACCTACCCTGAGATCCGTCAGGAGTTGTGCATGAGAAGCGGACTGGTGGGTCACACCGGCACCAATGATGGCCGGGAGATCTCCCGCCGTATTGCCGAGGGTGACAAGCAGGCCGAGCTGGCCTACCGCACCATGGCCTATCAGGTCTCCAAAGAGATCTGCGCCTTGGCAGCGCCTCTGCAGGGCAAGGTGGACGCCATCCTGCTGACCGGCGGCTTTGCTTATGACAAAATGCTGATGGGCTGGATCGAGGAATATGTGGGCTTCCTGGCACCTGTCCGTGTCTATCCCGGCGAGGATGAGATGCTGGCGCTGGCACAGGGTGCCATGCGTGTGCTCACCGGCAAGGAAACCGCAAAGGTATACTAAAATGAAAAGAATTCAAATTATTACCGGCCACTACGGCAGCGGCAAGACGGAATTTGCCGTCAACCTGGCGCTGCAGCTGGCCGAAACAACAGAAAATGTGGCGCTGGCGGATTTGGACATCGTCAATCCCTACTTCCGCAGCTACGAACAGGCCAAGCGGATGGAGGATGCGGGCATCCGGGTCATCGTCACCTCCTGCGGCGGTGTGGCAGATATTCCTGCCATCAATCCGGAGGTCATGTCCATTTTCCAGCAGGACAAGTGGACCGGCGTGCTGGACATCGGCGGCGATCCCATTGGTGCCCGGGTGTTGGCCCGATTTGCACCCCAGCTGAAACAAGCGGATTTTGATCTGCTGTTCGTGCTGAATGCCAACCGCCCCGAGACCCGCACGGTGGAAAGTGCCATGCAGTATATGCAGGCCATTGAAGCTGAGTGCCGTCAAAAAGTCACCGGCATCATCAATAACACCCACCTCTGCGCCGAAACCACCCCGGAGGAGATCCTTAAGGGTGCGGCCCTGGCCCAGCAACTGTCCGAGGCAACCGGAATTCCCGTGGTGTACCACGGCGTGCATCGCAACTTTGTCAGCGATGTGAAAGACAAAATCACCGGCACCATTCTGCCGATGAATATTTACATGAAAAAACCTTGGGAAATTTTCTATGAGGAGGAATACTAAACCATGGCCGGAAAAGTAACTTTCGACCGGGACAGATGTAAGGGCTGCGAGCTTTGCGCCCTGGTCTGCCCCAAGCACATCATCGTCATGGACGAGGATGCTACCAACCGCAAGGGATACCATCCCGCAACTGTCAAGCCTGAGGACGCTGACAAGTGTACAGGCTGCGCCAGCTGCGCCAAGATGTGCCCCGATTCCATCATCACCGTAGAGCGCAACTAAGGAGGAACCAATGGAAAAAGAACTGTGGAAAGGCAACGAAGCGGTTGCCGAAGCCGCCATTCGTGCCGGCTGTAAGTATTTCTTCGGTTATCCCATCACCCCCCAGAACGAGATTCCGGAGTACCTGTCCTACCATCTGCCTAAGATCGGCGGCTGCTTCCTGCAGGCCGAGTCCGAAGTGGCAGCCATCAACATGATCTACGGCGCTGCCGGCTGCGGTGTGCGTGTCATGACCTCTTCTTCCTCTCCCGGAATTTCCCTGAAGCAGGAAGGCATCACCTATATGTGTGGCGCAGAGCTGCCTGCTGTTATCGTCAACATGATGCGTGGCGGCCCCGGTCTGGGCACCATCCAGCCTGCACAGGGTGACTATTTCCAGGCTACCCGCGGCGGCGGCAACGGCGACTATCGTCACCTGGTTTACGCTCCCGCTACCATTCAGGAAGCTGCTGACTATGTGCAGATGGCCTTCGATGTGGCTGACCAGTATCGTAACCCCGTTATGGTGGTTGCTGACGGCATGATCGGTCAGATGATGGAAGCCATCGAGTGGCGTGAGATGCCCAAGCGGGAACTGCCCGAGAAGACCTGGGCTACCACCGGCACCAAGGGCGAGCGTAAGCCCAATGTCATTAACTCTCTGTACATCGATCCCAACCTGTGCGCCGAGCACAACGAGCGCCTGGCCGCCAAGTATCGCGCCATGGAAGAGAACGAGACCCGCTGGGAAGAGGTCAATACCGAAAACTGCGAAGTCCTGTTCGTCGCTTATGGCACACCTTCCCGTATCACCAAGGCAGCCATCAAGCTGCTGGAGAAGGAAGGCATCAAGGCCGGCCTGTTCCGTCCCATCACCCTGTGGCCCTATCCCAGCAAGCAGCTGAAGGCAGTGGCTATGCAGGACAGCGTCAAGGCCGTTGTGGACTTTGAGCTGAGCATGGGTCAGATGATCGACGATGTGAAGATCGCCCTGGAGGGCTGCCGTCCTGTGACCTTCGTTGGTAAGGCCGGCGGTGTGGTTCCCACCCCTGCAGAAGTCGCCGCTGCAGCAAAAGCAGCAATTGGGAGGTAAGAAATCATGGCAATTGTATACGAGAAGTCCAAGGGTCTGACCGATGCCGAGCTGCACTACTGCCCCGGTTGTACCCACGGCATTGTTCATAAGCTGGTAGCGGAAGTTCTGGACGAGCTGGGCCTGCTGGGCAACACCATCGGTGTGGCTCCCGTCGGCTGCTCCGTCTTTGCTTACAACTACTTTAACTGCGATATGCACGAGGCTGCTCACGGCCGTGCACCCGCTGTTGCTACCGCCATCAAGCGCGTGTCCGCCCCCGGCACCTGCGTTTTCACCTATCAGGGTGACGGCGACCTGGCCGCTATCGGTACCGCTGAAGTCGTCCACGCCGGTATGCGTGGCGAGAAGTTCACCACCATCTTCATCAATAACGCCATTTACGGCATGACCGGCGGCCAGATGGCTCCCACCACCATGGTGGGCCAGAAGGCGACTACCGCACCTCTGGGCCGTGACAAGGATCACTACGGCAGCCCCATCCGTATGAGCGAAATCATCGCCACTTTGGAAGGCGCCGCCTATGTTACCCGTGTTTCCGTCCACGATCTGGCCAACCTAAACAAGGCCAAGAAGGCCATCAAGAAGGCTTTCCAGATGCAGATGGAAGGCAAGGGTTACACCTTCGTGGAAGTGCTGGCCTGCTGTCCCACCAACTGGGGCAAGACCCCTGCCGCTTCCATTGAGTGGCTGAAGGAAAACATGATTCCCTACTTCCCGCTGGGAGTCTACAAGGATGTTGACGGGGAGGTAAAGTAAGATGACCAATGAAATCATGATCGCCGGTTTCGGCGGACAGGGCGTTATGGCCATCGGCAAGACCTTGGCTGAGGCCGGCATGAAGGAAGGCAAGGATGTTTCCTGGCTGCCCTCCTACGGCCCCGAGATGCGTGGCGGCACCGCCAACTGCTGTGTGGTTATCTCCGAGGATGAGATTGTTTGTCCCATCGTTCTGGAGCCCACCGAACTGATCGCTATGAACCTGCCTTCTCTGCGCAAGTTTGAGAAGGACGTTGTCGAGGGCGGCACCATCTTTGTCAACAGCTCCATCATCACCGAGCAGGTCAACCGTGATGACGTCCGCGTCATCTACGTTCCTTGCTTGGATATCGCCAACGAGCTGGGCAACGCCAAGGTGGCCAACATGGTCATGCTGGGCGCTTACATCGAGGCTATGGGCAATCTGGGCACCGAGACCATCAAGGAAATGCTGGTGCACATGTTCACCGGCCCCAAGGCGAAACTGGTGGACCTGAACATCGAGGCTCTGCGCCGTGGCGCTGCTTGCGTCAAGTAATTAGAAGGAGAAAGTTCAATGCTGGATCTGGAAATCAAGATTATTAAGAACGAAAATCCCAAGGAAAAGCCCACCGACGAGTCCACCCTGGGTTTTGGTAAGTACTTTACCGATCACATGTTCATCGTGGAGTACACCGAGGGCATCGGCTGGCATGACGCCCGCATTCAGCCCTACGGCCCTCTGGCCATTGACCCCGCTTCTCCCGTGCTGCACTACAGCCAGGAGATCTTCGAGGGCCTGAAGGTTTACCGCCGTGCCGACGGCGGCATCCAGATGTTCCGCCCCATCGAGAACGCCCGCCGTATGAACCGCTCTGCTGAGCGTATGGTCATGCCCCAGCTGGATGAACAGTTCCAGGTGAAGGCCATGAAGCTGCTGGCGGAGGTGGAAGAGGAGTGGGTCCCCACCCGTGAGGGCACTTCTCTGTATCTGCGTCCCACCATGATCGCCCACGGCGCTGAGCTGGGCGTGCATCCTGCCCATAAGTATCTGTATTACATCATCTGCTCTCCTGCCGGTTCTTACTATAAGAACGGCATGGCCCCCATCAAGATCCACATTGAGGACAGCTATGTCCGTGCCGTCAAGGGCGGTACCGGCGCTGCCAAGACCGGCGGCAACTACTCCGCCTCTCTGAAGGCTGCCTACGAGGCTTCCAAGCGGGGCTTCGACCAGGTCCTGTGGCTGGACGGCAAGCAGAACAAGTATGTGGAAGAAGTGGGCGCCATGAACATGATGTTCATCATCGACCACAAGCTGTACACCGCCCCCACCGGCGGCTCCATCCTGCCCGGCATCACCCGTAAGAGCGTGCTGCGTCTGGCGGAGGATATGGGCATTGAGGTTTTTGAGCGTCCCATTTCCGTTATGGAACTGTACGAAGCATACAGCAAGGGCACCCTGCAGGAGGCCTTCGGTACCGGCACCGCTGCCGTTATTTCTCCCGTTGGCCTGATGGAGTACCGCGGCGATATGATTGAGCTTTCTGACGGCGAGATCGGCCCCATCGCTATGGCCATCTACAATAAGCTCACCGGCATTCAGCGCGGCACTGAGCCCGACATCTACAACTGGATCGAGCGCATCGATTAATGGACATACAAAGCGGCAGGAGCGTTTTGCTCCTGCCGTTTTCCATGTAAAACTGCTTGCAATCGGGGGATAATCATGCTATGATGTGGAGCAAAGAATATCCCAAGGAGGAATGGATATGAATTTGGCAAAACGATTCTTGGCAGCGATCTTGGTACTTTCTCTGATCATGGTCATGACGGCTTGTGGCGGGCATGAGGACGCTGTATCCGGCTACAAGGTCACGGTGCGGGATCCGGACGGAAATCCCGTTGTGGGAGCGCTGGTGGTCTTGTGCCAGGATCAGGATGGCGGCACTTGCTACTTGCCTGTGACAACGGATGAACAGGGTGTAGCCCGGTTCTCGCCGGAAGCTGTGCCGGTGCAGAAGAGCATGAAGGTGCGCGTCCTGTCTGCAAACGGCTTTGAGCTGCCTTTGGACGAAAATGGTGATATTCGCTATACACTCATCCCAGAGGGAAACACAGAGATCACCCTGATCTTAAACAGAATCGCCCCCTAACCAGCAGCGCCCCCTAACCAGCAACGCCCCGCCAATCCCGGCGGGGCGCTGATTTTAGTTTTGGAGGGCTTCTTCAATGATGGTTTTTAAATCGTCATAGCTCAGAGCGCTGGAAATGGCAGCCAGCACGGTGCCGTTTTCATCAACCACCACGGTGTAAGGGTATCCGCCTAGACCGCCCAAAAGGGAATAATACACATCCAGAGCATCGGAGGGAAGGTCTTTGGCGAAAACAATGGGGCTATCCGGATAATGATCAGCAAGATAGCCAGGGGCTGTCTGATGCAGGGAATCGGTATGGATGGCAATGACCTGCACAGAATCTTCGTATTCGACAGCGATCCGGTCAAAATAGGGCAGTTCCTCCAAACAGCCGCCGCACCAAGTTCCCCAGAAATTGATGAGGGTGATCTTGCCGGTGGCAGAGGGGTCAATGGTTTCGTCTTGCATCCCCTCCGGGGTAATTATGGGCAGGTCCATAGCCGGCAGACGCTGGCCGATTTGGAAATCGGCGGTAGCGTTGGATGCGGTGACCCAGCAGAAAGCAATGGCGGCGATCAGCACCGCGGCCAGCACCACGACCAAAGCAATTCGTTTTTTCTTAGTAGGGGCGGACTGTTTTCTGCCTTTCCAGTGGATGGCTTGTGTGGGACATACACCGACGCATTCACCGCATTGGATGCACTCCCGGTCGCCCACATGGCGAATGTCCACTTTGCAAGCTTTCACGCAGAGGCCGCACTGGGTGCATTTGTCCGCATTCACCTCCACACCGACAAAACAAAATCGGTTGAACAGGCCATAAAGTGCGCCCAGGGGACACAAAAAACGGCAGAAAATGCGGTAAATAAAGACGCAGCCCACCAAAATGCTGATCATCAGCAAAAATTTCCATGTAAATAGCCAGCCCAATCCGGCAAATAACCCCCGATTGGCCTTATGTGCCAGCAGTAACATACCGCCTTCCAAGGTGCCTGCGGGACAAATGTATTTGCAGAAAGCGGGAAGCGGCACCTTTCGAATGGCATACAAAAGGGGAATCAGTAAGCCAAAAACCACTAAAATCCCATATTTTAGCCAGGATAGCAGCCGGGTGATCCGACCTTTTTTCAGCTTTGGCGTGGGAATCTTGTGCAGTAGATCCTGAACTAGGCCAAAGGGACAGACCCAGCCGCAGATGGTTCTTCCCAAAATGATGCCGTAGAGCAGGATGATTCCGCCCACATAGGCCAGAGTGCTTTTGCCGGCGGTGAAGGAATTTTGCAGCGCCCCCATGGGGCAAGCCATGCTGGCACCGGGGCAGGAGTAGCAGTTGAGACCGGGCGCACACAGGAATTTGGTGCCGGCGGCGTAGGAATAGATTTTTCCGGAAAGAAAGCCCTTGAGGTTGGCGTTGACCAGCAGACCAAAATACAGCTGCATGATCCGCCGCCGGGTGGGCCAGTATTTTTTTATTAACTTCTTCATGCGCGTCACCCCAATCCGATGCAGGACATGCACAGGGCAATGGCGTTGGCGATTACTGCCTTGACACCATCAAAGCGCACACCCAGGGCTATGCAGATCAGACCCAGCGCCAGAAAGATGCCCCGCAAAAGGGATGTTCTATTTTTGTTGGACATATGGATCCTCCTTGCACATGAAATCAAGATCATTATAGCACATTCCGCTGAAAAAGCAAATGGACATTAACGGAAAGAAAGTGCGCTGCGGTTTTCCACAGCGCACGAATTCTTTTATTTGCCGCAGAAGTCCTTGGCAACCTCTACGATATTGTCGGCACACAGGCCATACTTCTTCAGCAGTTCGGCAGCGGGGCCGGATTCGCCGAACACATCATTCACACCGATGCGGCGCACGGGGGTAGGCAACTTCTCGCTGAGCACAGAACAAACAGCTTCGCCCAGGCCACCCACAATGGAGTGCTCTTCACAGGTGATGATGCGGCCGCACTTGCGGGCAGCTTCCAGCACCAATTCCTCGTCGATGGGTTTGACGGTGGACATATTGATGATCATAGCGTTGATGCCCTGCTCGGCCAGTTTTTCGCCAGCCTGCACAGCCTCATATACCAACAGACCGTTGGCAATGATGGCCACATCCGTGCCATCACGCATCACTTCGCCCTTGCCGATGGTGAATTCAAAGCCTTCCTCATGGAACACCGGCACAGCCAGACGGCCAAAACGCAGGTATACCGGGCCCTGATGGGCATAAGCAGCCTTCACTGCAGCCTCAGCTTCCACAGCGTCGGCAGGACAGATGATTACCATGCCGGGGATGGAACGCATTAGGGCAAAATCCTCGCAGCACTGGTGGCTGGCACCGTCCTCGCCCACGGAAATGCCACCGTGGGTAGCGCCGATCTTGACGTTCAGAGCGGGGTAGCCGATGGAGTTGCGGATCTGCTCAAAGGCGCGGCCGGCAGCAAACATGGCAAAGGAGCTGGCGAAGGGTACCAGACCGGTGGAGGCCAGGCCAGCAGCCACGCTCATCATATTGCCTTCTGCGATGCCGCAGTTAAAGTGACGGTCGGGGTATGCTTTCTGGAACATACCGGTTTTGGTGGAGCCTGCCAGGTCAGCGTCCAGCACCACCACATTGTCGTGCTCTGCGCCCAGGGCCACCAGACCCTTGCCATAGCCATCGCGGGTGGCTAATTTCTTGACTTCTGCCATATTACTTGCCCTCCAGTTCTGCCAGAGCGGCCTTGAGCTCGGTCATGGCGATCTCAAATTCTGCATCGTTGGGTGCCTTACCATGCCAGCCGGCATTGTTTTCCATATAGGAAACGCCCTTGCCCTTGATGGACTTCATTACGATGGCGGTGGGCTGACCCTTGACGGTGCGGGCGGTGTTCAGCGCAGCTTCGATCTGATCGAAATCGTGGGCATCGATGGTCTGCACATGGAAGCCGAAGGCCTGGAGCTTATCCACGATGGGGTAGGGGCTCATGACCTTGGCAATGTCGCCGTCGATCTGCAGACCATTGTTGTCAATGATCACACACAGATTGTCCAGCTTGTAGTGGGATGCCAGCATGCAGGCTTCCCATACCTGACCTTCTTGAATTTCGCCATCGCCCAGCAGGGTGTAAACCCGGAAATCCTTCTTCTGCAGCTTGCCGGACAGCGCCATGCCTGCAGCAGCGGAAATGCCCTGACCCAAACTACCGGTGGACATGTCTACGCCGGGAACGGTGTGCATATTGGGGTGGCCTTGCAGATAGCTGCCAGTGTGGCGCAGCGTGATCATATCTTCAACAGGGAAGAAACCACGGAGGGCCAAAGCGGTGTACAGACCGGGGGCAGTATGGCCCTTGCTGAGCACAAAACGGTCACGGTCTGCCCACTTGGGATTTTTGGGGTCCACATTCAGTTCTTTAAAGTACAGATAGGTAAACATATCTGCAGCGGAAAGACTGCCGCCGGGATGACCGGCCTTGGCGCTGTGGGTGCCTTCAATGATACCCATGCGTACCTTGCAAGCCAAAATCTGCAGGTTTTTCTTGTCAGCCTGATTCATAGTGCCTCCAAAAAGTCGTTATGTATTTACAGCAGTGCAGCAGCGGCCTCGTCGCAGATAACAGTCACATCGGGATGGAACTGCAGGATGGAAGCGGGAACTTCGGGTGTAACAGGGCCGAAGAAAGACTTCTTCAGAATCTCAGCCTTGTCGGCGCCGGTGACAACCATCAGTACCTTGCGGGCAGCCATCACAGTGCCGATACCCATGGTGTAGGCGGCGGTGGGAACATCGTCAATGGAAGCGAAGAAACGCTTGTTGGCCTGACGGGTCAGCTCCACCAGCTTGGTTTCGTGGGTGGTGGCGGGGAAGTGGTCATCGGGCTCGTTGAAGCCGATGTGGCCGCTGTGGCCCAGACCCAGCAGCTGCAGGTCAACGCCGCCCCAAACTTCGATCTGCTCCTCGTAGGCGCGGCACATGGCCTCGGCATCGGTGGTCAGACCGTCGGGAACGATGGTATTTTCGGGCTTAATGGAGATGTGGTCAAACAGATTCTTCTGCATGAAGTAACGGTAGCTCTGGTCGTGGTCGCCGGACAGACCCTTATATTCGTCCAGATTGGCAGAACGGACACGGGAGAAGTCAATGCGGCCAGCCTTTTCTCTTTCGATCAGCTCCCGATACAGGGGCAGGGGAGTGGAGCCGGTGGCCAGACCCAGCAGGCAGGCGGGCTTGGCAGCAATCAGAGCCTCGAACTGGTCAGCGGCCAGCTTACCAACTTCGGCGGGATCTTTCACCTTCAAAATACGAACATGCAGCATTTCAGCATCCTCCTAAAAAATAAATCATGATGTACAAAACGGGAAACAATACTATCCCAACATCTTTCATTATAACAAGGGAAAATAGTTTTGTCTACCGAAAAATGGTGCAGAAGGCAAGAAATATGTAAAAGCGGATAACCAAAAAACGGTTATCCGCTGGGGGGATTAGTGCAGACCCTGTTCGTAGGCCTCGATCATCTTCTTAGACATGTGACCCACGCGAACTTCATCGCTGGAAACCATTGCGGCGTCTACACTTTCGGGTGGGCAGTCAGAACTACTAGTCATTTGACCCGCACGAAGCTTGAGGTTTTGGAGGTATTTTTCGGTGCTTTCTCCGGTGAAAATCTTAATGGTCAGGCGCATTATGCCGTTGCCTTCCGGTGTTACAAGGATTTTGTCGATATACTTGTTAACGAAGTCGGTGGTGATCATTCCGGTGGCGGCATCCCGACGGGCAGCTTCCAGAGTGGACCGGATAACGTCCATATGCTTTCGGAATTCATCGCGAGAGTAGAGTTGCTTCTCCAATTCTTGGAGCTGTGCTTCAGCATCAGCGATTTCCTCGGCACACTGCTTATTCATCATCAGAAAATCAGCGTCAGACAGTTCGCCCAACGCATTGAATCCTAACAGCTTGCTCCTCTTTGCGAGGGCCAGATCCTTGCGCTTTTTCTGGGCTTCAATCTGCTTGGGAATCTGATTTCCTTCATCCAATGACCGATAGAGCTCCATATATTCATTGATCAGCGAGGATACATTAACTTCGGTCTCTTGGAATACTTCAAACAGAATGGGTTTGATCTCGTTTTCGTAGATTGCGAAGGAATCGCAAGACTCAGCTCCGTTCTTAATCTTACCGGAGCAAACCCACTTGCTGTTCTTGTTTCCGTCTCTGTCTTTGGATTCGCGACGATAATAAGCGGTACCACAGCAGGAGCAGAATAATTTGCCGGTTAGCAGGTTGGCGTGATTACAAATGCCCTGACGGCTCTTCACATCGTCGCTACGACGTTTTAAGACTTCATTTGCCTTATCCCATAGCTCTTCGGAAACAATGGCTGGGACGATCTGACCGGTCTCATCCTTGAACATAACCCATTCCTCAGCAGGGAGGAACTTCTGCTTTTTGGTGAACATATCAATGACCTTTACTTTGTTGCCGACATAGTAGCCCTTGTACTTGGCATTGGCAATCATATTGGACATCGTGGTGTGGGATATCTTGTTACCGTTATAATTTCGGTAGCCCTTTTGGTAAAATATGGCTTCGATTTGCTTCATGCTGTATTGGCCTGTCGCATAGAGCTCAAACAACTCTCTTACCATGGGAGCCTGCTCTTCGTCAATCACCAGTCTGCCATCATTCTTGCAATAGCCGAAGATGCGGCTGTTGCCAAGAACTACCTTATCTTTGATAGCCTGCTGATGACCGAACTTGATACGGCTAGAGAGCTTGCGTAGTTCGTCTTGGGCGATGGAAGACATGATTGATAGACGCAGCTCGGAATCCTCATCCAGCGTGTTGATATTGTCATTTTGGAAGAAAACACCTACACCGCAGTTGAGCAGTTGACGGGTGAACTGAATGGAGTCCAGTGTGTTACGTGCAAAACGGCTGATTTCTTTGGTTATAACCAAATCAAATTTATCTTCAGATGCATCGTCTACCATGCGGTTGAAATTCTCTCTCTTTTTCGTGGAGATGCCTGATAGGCCCTCGTCTATATAGCCGGGAACAAAGGTCCATTGGAGATTTTTCTTGATTAGATCCTCGTAATAAGAGATCTGATTACCCAGAGAGTTAAGCTGCTCGTCACTATCTGACGACACGCGGGCATAGTAGGTGACTCGCAGGGGAATATCATAGATGGATCGGGTTTTCAGTAAAAGGCGGACACTATGTATATCCATGGAACGCAACCTCCTTGAGTTCGTTTTATCATCACTATTTTGATTTTATTATACCGTAACGAAATAGTCAAATGTAATTATCTACTAAATTTCGCCTCACTTATTCTGTGTATATGATGGTAAAGGGCTATACCCATTTGGGGTATAGCCCTAAAGTTTAGGCGCCGAAGGAGGGGACGGCTTGCGGCTGTTAATCAGGTTCTGCATCTTATTCCGCTCTGCTTCTGTTATTATTCCTTGCATATACAGCATCTGATTAAAAAAGGTGAGCCATGATTGCTCGGCAAATTCCTTTTTGAGCTGTTCTTTAGACTTATCTCTTTGCTCAGCCACATCCGTCCCTCCTTTCAGAGTTATTTTTGGCTGCGTGGTTCTAAAAATTCAATAAAACTGTAATTTCACAATATTTCCAGTCAGATTATGCGATTTTCGGGTTGAGGTTTTAGGTCCTTTCTATTGGGGAAAATGAGTTAGGTTATTAATGCAGGAAACTACAAGTGTATTATGTTTAGACAGTGTGGTATAGGCGGCCTTTCCGGAGCGGGTCAGATGAATTGGGCTTCAGGAAAAAGGTGTTTATACCACGATACCTGGTCGGGAAAACAAGCGATGGAAAAACGATAACCTTCGTTGTAGAAATGCAATGCTTGGTGTATTTTTCGCACATTCATAGTGTGGCCGCAGAACACTAATTTGTTGTCGTAGTATAGGGGAAAGCAAAAACGGTTGCAGCGGCTGAATCTGCGGCTTGTTCGTATTAGGCTTTCTGAAATCTCACGCTCGGTAACATCCGCACCAAAGTTTAGCAAGCAATTTAGCAGCGCTGCTCCCGAGTCATTAACTGGAACGACGAACATTTCCAAATATGTATCGTTGACGATATGTTTTGTTCGATAAGGCTTCTTTTGCTTCTTGTTGCTCGCTGCGAAAAAAGCCAAAAATTGATGGTAGGATGTGCAGAAGTAGAGCGCAAAATTAACATTATCGGGGCAAGAAATCTCGGGATTTTGAGCCTTCATTCGAGCAATGGCCTTCTCAAGCTCCCGCCTGGCCCGCT
This sequence comes from Faecousia sp., assembly GCA_045124575.1. GTDB lineage: Bacteria > Bacillota > Clostridia > Oscillospirales > Oscillospiraceae > Faecousia. The sequence continues at coordinate 16,095 of JBGVMD010000064.1, read as the reverse complement.
CCTCTCTGCCGGGATACCATTTAAACTCCCCGGGGTTGGCATGAAAAACGGCATAATTGACTTTCTCGCCTACTGCCAAGCCGAGATATGATGAAAAGAACCGCTGTTGACTACCTAGAATGTCTTCTTTTGAGGAGGCATGCTGAGCATCGGCACACATGGGGAGCTCATCTGCAGAATAGAATGCAGGTGTGGCCAACCAATCCTCTTTCGCTTCCAAACTTTCGTCTGGATATTGTTGAGTTATGCGGTAAAAACCAGGGTTGTTGCTATACCATCGATTTAATGTGCGAAAAATCAATGCGGGCACTGCGTTCCCGTGTTTGCTGAGGTAAGTCTGCAAGGAGGCCTCGTCAGTGATTCTGTCAATTGCGAAATGAGTATCATATGGCCGTTTGTCAAGGTAGGTCAAAAATCCCCAAGAAGCGAACATTGCAACGATGTGGGAAAGGCACCAAATCCGATAGCGCTGGTTTGAACTGTACTTATCCATGCTTATTACTGCACTGTTGGCCAGAGCAATCGCTTCTGTTAAGGCTGTGACATCTCCGTTCATTACAGCGTCTGCAAGGATTGTGTCAAATTCTTTTTGATCAGCCGGGTCATCCGATTGTGCTAACTCAATGAGCATTTGGCGAAGGCTAATAGCAGTTGCGGAATTGCTTCTGAAATAACCGTCGTTTTTTGACTCAGTATAATCCTTAGGTTCGGAAGAAATAGGTGTCCCTTCTGGAAGCACATCGGGGGCATCCGTGAGTATTGCTAGCCCTTTCTGGGTTAAGATCCGGAAACTTCTAACCTGGGGCGGTGTGCCGCAGGAACGTTTGACATTCTTGGCATAACCTTTATCGATGAGATAGAGAGCCTTGTCGCGAATGTTTTTTTTATAATTTTCGTAATAGTCGAGAAACGCTGCTGGATCATCGCCAAGGTGGAAGCTTGCGGCATACTCGTTGTTTTTGCCGGCGATAATGGTTGCGTCCTTGCTGCAAAATCCGTATGGCAAAAATGTGAAAAGCCGAACTTTTTTATCAATTTTGTTGCTGGCCATACTCGTACCTCCTATTTTATGTGTTGATTTAATGTTATGACACCCATATTAGGATGCAAATGAAGTCTGCTAAAACCCGAAATACTGGCTATTTTCAAGGAGAATTGTTCTCCGTTTACTGCGTTATATATTGGAATGTAAAAGCGGGAAAAACGCAGGTAAAAGCGGAAAAAAACGCAGGTAAAAGCGGGAAAGTAGCAATGACAGCGCTAAACACTTGCAAGAATCAGGTCTTCAAAAAACTGGAAAAACGGAACTTTTTCGCATCTTTTGGAGACATGGATATAACATCCTGGCTTGAGTTTTTCGCTGAGCAAATTATACTGCGCTGAACTGAATTGGTCGGTACAATCACGAGCACCCAAGGCCAAAGTCAAGGCGTCGATTAGGGGCTTGTAGTTATAGTTATCCACGTCTCTGATCCCCCTAAGAGAAGTTGGATGGAAGATATGAATGAAGTCGCAATGCCATTGCTGAAATTGCGGCCGATCCCCGATGGTTTGTAGCAAACCATCAAACTCCTTGAAGATGTGGCTATCCACGGTTCTCCTTGCCGGAGGAAGGACTGGCAACCAGATAACGAGGCGGTCAGGGCGGTCGACAATCATTTTAGGAAGATACGGCTCAAGCTTGGGGTTGCCGCTGGCAATGTCAAAAAACGACCGCTCCGGCAAAGGGTATTGCTTCGTTGTTGCTGTGATGATGTCGTCGAGCTGATGGTTTGCAAACAATAGAGATTGTTGAAGAGACTTTAGCCGAGCGGGAGTCATGGGTGCCTCTCCAGTATGCTGAAACTGACAGAGTGTTTTCTTGGCTGCTTCCACCGCAGCAAGAGCTTTGCCGAGTGCTTGTTGCCACTTCTCATTATGCGGAAGTTCCTCGTCGCTCATCTGCCATGCAGAACGATAGAGGGGTGGCACTTGCGGATAATTTGCATCGAGATCCTCCATTCGTGAGCTGAAAAGAGGAGAAGAGTTTTCGCGAGATTGCTCTGCGCCAATGGGGAGTAACTCATCATGTGAATTGCTGTGCATTGTCTACCTCCTATGGTGTGTTTTGAAAAAAATAAAAAATGGCCGTCCTTCCGGAGCTTAAGCTCCGGGAGGGCAGCCGTTTTTTCAACAAAAAAACCCGACATGTCGCTTGATGCGGCACGTCGGGAGCTTTCTATATTCTGTTTTAAATGCAGACCATAGTCTGCCCCTTTTAACTATCTTCATTAAATCATAGCCTAATATTACAGCCTTTTCTACCATTTGTCAAGACCTCATGGGAGTATTTTTGTGCATTTTACAATTTTTTAGGCTTAGAGTGGCCATTGTTGTGTTTTGGAAGGGGGCACCACATTTACTGGTGGGGGTCGGTGATGAGAACAGACAGGTGTGTGTATTCCTGTTCCACTAGAACCGAAAACCCGCAGACTAAGATTTCGCCTTCAGTAGTAATCGTGAACAGTTCTTTTTGGGTTAGATTTGCCAGCGCATATCGCCCGTCATATACCTGTGGGAGCAGCTGGCGGCAATTTCTACACAGGGCTGGAGCCGTAGACTTGTCCTCCATAGGAATTTTCAGCGCAATCACATTGGGGGAGGTTTGCTTGGTTCCAGTAATGCTACCAAACCGAATGAAGGAAAATGTTTCCACATCGGGCAGCCCCTCCGGGCCATAGGTGGTGCTGGGGCCGTCCAGGCGCAGCTCCAGAATGTCACCGGTTTCCAGATCTACTAGGCAAGGGGCGGAGGATGTGGGCGCATTGCACAGGCAGCACTCTGTTTCATTCCCAAGCGAGAGGATGGCCGCCACGCAGATGGCCAGTATGGCAGCGACGATGTAGATTGTTTTCTTCCGTTGTTTCATAGCGGATGGCCTCCTTCTTGAGAATGATATAGGTTAATGACGGTTTTGCCCGACCGGATGGCTTTTTGCACATACTGGGCGGCACCGCCCCAGGAGTGGGCCACGTAAGCTATCACAAAGTCAGATTGTTGGAGCATCCAATTGTTGCGCCAGGAGATGGCATAGCGCGGATGAACCAGTTCGATGCCCTCCGGCAGCATAGTGTCGGCAGTATCGGCGGCAGGAGCTTCTGAGGGCGTGTAGGCCAGCACAACGGCATATTGCGCCCGGGAGCATTCCTGCGTGATTTCTCTCAGAACGCCTCTTACAAGCCTGTCAAAGCCGCCCTGGTTACCAACGTAGAACATATCGACTCCGTGCGTTGCTATCAGATCCAAGATTACATTTTTTAGCAGTGGCCTCAAATCGTCCGAGCAATCCCCGTGACCGAAGAATGTACATGCACCCATAAAGTTCTCCTTTGTTGTGGAATATATCGTATATCATAGCACAGTTTTGCGAAGTTTGCGATATATCCCACACGATTTATCGTAAATTTGGTTAAACTTAGTTTACGGTCATTCGAAAGAAGGAGGGAAAGCTATGAGCGCTAAGGAAGCGGTGGCAAAACGTATTCTGGAATTGTGTGAAGAGCGTAACATGGCAATCAATGCGTTAGCGTCTAGTGCCGGCGTTTCACCCTCTACGATATACAGTATGCTGAACAGCAAGAGTCAGAATCCTGGAATTGTGTCTATCAAAAAGCTGTGCGATGGTTTGGATATTAGTATCCGCCAATTCTTTGACAGTGACCTTTTCGATGATCTTGAGCAAGAGATCAAATAAAGATATGTAAGATAAGAGCGCCTTGGTGACGGAAGTTCGTCCCCATAGCGCTCTCATTTCTTTTTTCACAACATAACCCTACTTCTGATATGCAGGAATGTGACAAGAACATACAAATAACGAATGGGAGGTGCAGTTTTGCACCTCCCAATTATGTTTGCAGTGGTTATTATGTATTCGGATTATGCGGTTTCTTAGAAAGCCAATGTATCAGTCCATGCCTTGATTGCAGCGATAGACTGCTCGCCATTAAGCAGTTTTCCTTCGATGATCTCGGTGTCTGCAGAAATGCTGGCTTTCAGCTCCTCGATGGTCTTGCCAAATTTGCTACCGCCAGAGGTGGCGAATAGAATGATCTTCTTTCCGGAGAAGTCATGGCTCTCAAGGAAAGTATTGATGATCGTGGGAGCCACATACCACCAAATGGGGAAACCCAGGAAGACGACATCATAATCATCCATCTGAATGTAATTCTCAGCGATTTCGGGACGAAACGCCTTGTTCCGCATCTCCACAGAGCTGCGGGAGTTCTGGTCCATCCAGTTCAGGTCTGCCTTGGTGTAAGGAACCTTGGGCCGGATCTCATGGATGTCAGCGCCAACAGCATCGGCCAGCATCTCTGCAACCTTTGCAGTCACGCCGCTGGCAGAAAAGTATGCAACAAGTCTTTTACTCATGATTCAGTCTCCTTCGCTTAGCGATACTACATACCCAGGCCAAACTGGGGATCAATCTTTCACAAATTCCACGATGTCTTCAATGCGGCAATCCAATGCAACACTGATCTTCTCCAGAACTTCCAGCGTGACAGGCTCGTCCTTGCCCAGTCTTGCTAGAGTGCTATTGCTCATGCCTACAAGGTCGCGGAGCTCCAGCTTCTTCATTTTCTTTTCAACCAGAAGATGCCATAATGGCTTGTACGAAATGCTCATGTCTCCACCTCCATGTGGCTATTTTACATTTTTAATGGGCATCTGTCAAGAACAATCTGTTTTGGTGCAAGATAATTCTGTTGCAACAGAATTAAATGCTTGACAGAAAGAAAACTTATGATATAATTAAATTACGCCAGAAGAGAATTTGTGTTCGCCTGGCAAGAATAAAAGCCATACCCCATGCTGCAACACGAGGTATGGCACAGCAGCCACCCACCCAACCAAGGAAGATTGCTGCCACCCAAATTATACAGGGTTTCTCCAAGATAATCAAGTGGTAAGCAAATCTTCCGAAAACAACAATTCTTTAGGAGGAATTACCACATGATCAAGAAGGATCAAATTTTTGAGCTGAAGCTCGAAGACTACAGCCGTCCCCGCTACATGTCCGCAATCAAGCCCTACTATGGCACCATGGACGAGATTATCGAGTTCATGATTCGGCTGGAGGATAACCCCAACACCTGCACCCGCTATCAGGAGACTCTGGATGCAGCCGAGTACTACGATTTGGATAACGATCTGCCCCACACCGTTGCGGGTCAGACATTGTCCATCTTCGTGCCCGTGACGGAGATCTCTCGTCTGGAGACAACCCGTCAAGATGTCCGCTGGGAATATACGGCATACAGCGGCGCTGTGTATCCCTGCTATGCATCCAAGATCGAGATGTGCCAGTCTCTGATGGAGACCAAGTCCGGCTATGAACTGTGCCTGCGGGCGAACATCACCGGCCTGCAGGTCTGCTATCCCGGCATCGGTTGGATTTGTCACAGCGGTATTGCCAAGGGCTTCCCGGGTATGGTCACATTTGCAGACAACACCTACCAGATGTCTCTGGCTGCATCTCAAGCCCACTATGAATTTAGTGAGTACCATCTGGCTATGGAAGATGCCGTGAACCCTAATAGCGTCAACTTGGCTTACCTGGTCGCCGACATTCTGGCGGAGGGTTAAGCGGTGTTGCTTCCTGCATAGCAAGGAAGTTAACTTCTCATAACAATCCCTGCCCTACACCAGTGTGTAGGGCAGGGGGGAGGATAAGTGATGGATCATTCTACTTCTCAAGAAATCAGTGACTTTCTAAAGTTTCTCTCTCAGGCAACAAGCGATTATTCTTTCAGCAAGGAAGAGGTTGGTCGCCTGGACCTGCTTTCTCAAGATTACCTACACAAGCTGGAACTGCAGGAGGGCAACTACCACGACAGAGCGAAAGTTGCAAACGCTTTGCGCCAGTGCCGTATCGACCGCCGGTTTCACAAAGACCGTGTTTCAATTTTGGAGCCGCTTGTGCAGTGTCTGGAAGCCGACCGTGGCAAGCTCATTTTCTCTCAACTCCAGCAGGTGCTAGGTGCTGTCCGTAAGGAAGAACGTGCAACCAAAGACCGGCATTATGTGCCCAGGATACTCAGCCGAGAGGAGTATGAAGGAATAACGAAGAATGACACTGTGGAGCGGGCGTAAGTCCGCTCCGTTTCGTAGAGTGTTCGTAAGAGTGTGCCTTTGCAAACACTCAAAAACACCCCGCTTTTTTTGTTCGGAAAGTATGGAATTCGCTTTCCGAATATATCCGCCAATGGACAGACATTTACGGACACTTGTGGAATAAAAACTATGGAAGGAGATCAGTATGGACAGCCGTACTTACTATTACGCCAGAGTATCCAGCAAGGAGCAGAACCTGGACAGACAGATTGCCGCATTCAAGGCCCTTGGTGCAGCTGACCGGGAAATCATCACCGATAAGGAAAGCGGTAAGGATCTGGAGCGGGTGGGCTACCAAGCCCTTAAAAACGCATTGCTCCGTCGAGGGGACACCTTGGTGGTCAAATCCCTTGACCGCCTTAGCCGCAACAAGGCAGATATCCACAACGAACTGCGCTATTTCAAAGAGAATGGCATCCGGCTCAAGGTCATTGATCTCCCAACCACTATGATGGACCTGCCTGAGGGGCAGGAGTGGGTTTTCGATATGGTCAATAACATACTTATTGAAGTTCTTGGAACCATTGCCGAGCAGGAGCGAGAAACCATCCGCAAGCGGCAAGCTGAGGGCATTGAAGCCGCAAAGGCCAAGGGAAAGAAATTCGGCAGACCCGCATTGGCATTTCCAGCAAACTGGGACAAGGTTTATGCCTCCTGGAAAGCTGGCGAGATTACTGCCAAGACCGCCATGGAAATCACAGGTGCAAAAAGAACGAGCTTCTACAAGTTGGTCGGCATGATGGAGGAAGGATAAAATGTTCATTTGGCGAAATGCTATGTTTTACTGGCGGTTGTTCTCGCCGGAGCGCGATTGTGTGGTCTGGCCCCAATTAATCTGTTGTTTTAGATGCTTTGCGGCAGCAGGGCCTTCTTTACGATAATTGGTGATGGATATGGACTGTCCGGCGGCGATGCGGCGGTTTTTATCGTCAATTAGTAGCGGCACAAATGAGAGCAGCTTACCGGTTTTCTTAAAATACAATTCGCCCATAAACAGGAAACCTTCATAAATTTCGCTGGGTTTGTCATATCCATCCATATAGTTCACATCGGGATATACGATCAGGCTTTCATTTTTTAGGAGATAATGAAGCCCATGCTTTATTGTAGTCGTGGATTTTAGACCATCCCGATACACCGGAACTGCCTGCAGGGATTTCATCATCGGTGGTGCGATCCAGCCCATCACATGGGCAGCCAAATTAAACTTTTTGACTTTCTTCCCGTATCGTGCAGCAAAGGTATATTCGGTCATATGCTTCACAGTGGCTTTTTGGTCAAAATACATATGGATGATCATGGGGTGCAGCTCTGCGGGCAACCACTTGAGGGTGGTGTATGGGCCGTGCATATCTAAATGCCTGCAGACAAAAATGACCGGTTCCTCCGGCATGACAAAATCGCATTTATATTTTCTGGAAAAGGCACGAGATAACCAACGGACGAATTTTCCATAAGAGCCATAAATGCCTTCGGCATCAGGTTCATAAACCCAGTTGCATTGCAGTTGATAGGTAATGAGTACAAAGAAGATATCTGCAATCACCTTCACCAAAGTTAAATGACCGCCCAGAATATGACCGAATAGGTACACAGAAAGATATGATGCGATCAGCTGACCAAACCACACAACATAGAAACGGAACAGGGATTTTTTAGACGTTCCATGGAACACATACTTATTATTAAAAAAGAAATTTACTAGAGAAGATGCAACACGACCCGCAATGGTAGCCAGCATGGTATACCCCGGTGAAATCTGCGGAAACAGCACATAGGTCAGTAGAGAGAACAGCCCAATATCGGCAATCGTTGCGAGAAGTCCGGCGAGAATATTGCCCATCAGGTATCGAAGAAGAACACCGATGACCCGCAATCCATCTCGAAAGGTCTTAAAATGGGAAATATGATCCGCTTCATCTTCCGGATACACCGTCTGAATAGGTACCTCCCGCAGGGGAATGTGGTTTCGCTTGGCATAAATCAGCATGCCGGTTTCGTATTCAAAACGGTCGCCGCCTATATGTAGAAATTGCTCCGCTGTTTGAACGGTGAACGCCCGCAGACCCGTTTGGCTGTCTGAAATGCGAATGCCATACATGAGTCGCAGCAGGCGGAGCATATTGGTGTTGCCGGCACGGCTTCTGGCCGGTACATTTTCCTGTGAAAAATCACGACAGCCAAGAATACAGGAGCCCGGATATTGCATCGCCGCATTGGATACTGCCAACACATCCTCTATGGTATGCTGACCGTCGCAATCTGCGGTAACCAGGATGTCGTCGAGAGAAAAGTGGCTGACACAAAAATCAAAGGCGACTTTCAGGGCATAGCCCTTGCCGTGATTATCCGAGTAAGAGAGCACGGTGGTATGTGGCAACTGCCCAATTTGGGAAAATATGGGGTCAAAGGGACGGTCGCTGCCGTCATTGACCACCACGAGATGGTCGGTTGCACAACATAACTGTGCGGCGTATTGGATAAAGGTTTCCGGTGGTTCATAAGCCGGGATAATGGCAATTCGCTGCATAAGAATATCACTCCATAATTCGTGCATTATTTTTTATGGTAATGTGAGTTTTTCAACCAAAAATCAACTGAAGTTCAAGGCTTGTTGAAGTTTTGTTGAAAGAACTGTGATATAATCCATATAAATTCTTATGTAGGAGTGATTTCTATGCTGAAGATATTGATTGCGGAGGATGATCGGGAGCTACGGCAGCTGTTTTCCCATGTGCTGAATCGATACGGCTACACTGTGGTAGGTGTATCTAACGGGCAGGAAGCACTGGACGCTATGGATAAGGATTTCTTCGATATGATTATCTCCGATATTATGATGCCGGTGATGGATGGCTATGAACTGGTTAGGCAGCTGCGGGATGTGGGAAATACCACACCGGTGCTGATGATCACCGCCAAGGATGCCTTTGATGATATGCGTCTTGGATTCCAGTCCGGTGTGGATGATTATATGGTTAAGCCCATCAATGTCAATGAAATGGTGTTGCGGGTACAGGCACTCCTGCGCCGTGCGCAAATGATCAATGACCGGAAGCAGACAATCGGCGATACTGTCATGGAGTGCGATTCTTTGACCGTGACAGTTGCGGGCGAAAGTATGATCTTGCCGCAGAAGGAGTTTATGCTGCTTTACAAGATGGCGGCCTACCCCGGCAAGATATTCACACGGCAGCAGCTGATGGATGAGATCTGGGGTTACGATTCTGAAAGCGATACCCATACCGTGGATGTACATATCGGCAGACTCCGCGACCGTTTCCGGGATAATAATGACTTTAAGATCGTCACGATCCGAGGCATCGGTTATAAGGTGGTGAAGCAATGAACACCAGAGAACGGTTTGAAAAGGTGCGCAGGGAGCAGAGAAATCGATTTAGTCTGCGCACCCGGTTAACAGCATTTGTTACTATAGAAATGCTGGTCTGTATACTGATCGCCTATGGCTTGGATCAGTTGTTTAATAAAGTGCTGCCCTGGACGGTACCGCTGGAGTTGGAATTGCTGGGTACTTGTTTGCTGGTTCGCATTCTGGTTACCAGCCAGCTTTCCAAATATTTCTTTAATCCCATCAAAAAGCTCCGGGGCGCTATGGATAAAGTTTCCGATGGTGATTTTTCTGTCCGCTTGGAAGAGAAGTCTACTTCTAAAGAAATCTTGGAGATATACACCGGCTTCAACTTGATGGCCCATGAACTCAACTCTACAGAAATATTGCAGACGGACTTTGTTTCTAATGTATCCCACGAATTTAAGACACCCATCAATGCAATTGAAGGGTATTCCACCTTGCTGCAAGGCAGCGAGACGCTTAGTCAGAGTGACCGGGAGTATGTGGATAAGATCCTGCTGAATACGCAGCGGTTGTCTTCTCTTGTAGGAAGCATCCTGCTGCTGAGCAAACTGGAAAACCAGCAGATCCCCACGAATCAAACCGAGTATCGTCTGGATGAGCAGATCCGGCAATCCGTTGTTGCATTGGAATCTGCCTGGGAGAAGAAGGATATTGAGTTTGATGTGGAGCTGGACCGGATCAGTTATCTGGGCAACGAGCCGATGATGCGTCATGTATGGGACAACCTGATTTCCAACGCCATTAAGTTCAGTCCGCAGGGTGGTATTGTCAAATTGCGGCTTACCAAAAGATTGCGTAAGTTGATCATTACTATTGAGGATCAAGGGCCCGGCCTTTCTGAAGAGGCGCAGAAACATGTTTTTGATAAATTCTATCAAGGCGATTCTTCCCATAAACAGGAAGGAAACGGCCTTGGCCTTGCACTGGTGAAGCGCATTTTGACCATTGAAAAAGGCCAGATTACCGCAGAAAACATCCAAGATGGCGGCTGCCGCTTTACCGTTACACTGTGCGGTAAATAATTCCGGAAACTGGAGGGTATTCTATGGAGAATAGTATTTATATGCAAACCACAGCTGTGATTAAGGAGCTTTGTGATAAAGCTGGCTTAAAGCGCGGCGATATCGTTGTAGTCGGATGTTCTACCAGTGAAGTGCTTGGCGCTAAAATCGGCACGAATTCTAATCCGGATACAGCAAAGGAAATATTCGATGCACTTTATAATTTTTTGAAGGAGTGCGGGATCTACCTGGCAATCCAATGCTGCGAGCATTTAAATCGGGCGATTATTGTTGAACATGCGGCTGTGCCCAATGCAGAAATTGTCAATGTAGTTCCGCAACCAAAGGCGGGAGGTTCTTTGGCAACCCAGGCATATAGGGGTTTTGAAGAACCTGTTGCAGTGGAAGAAATCAAAGCTGATGCAGGTATCGATATTGGGTTTACATTGATTGGAATGCATCTCAAGAAGGTCGCTGTGCCTGTTCGTTTGGAAAACAATCGTATTGGTGAGGCAATGATCGTTGCTGCCCGTACAAGGCCTAAATTTATCGGCGGCGCAAGAGCGATATATGATGAAAAGTTTTTGTAATTTAACACAATAACCTTATCGCAAGAATAAATTACACTGAAAAAGGGGTATCCGAATTGCTCGGATACCCCTTTTTCAACCCCAGTTGAAAATAAATTGAAGTTTAGTTGTAAGTGTCGTTCTATACTGATCGCACAAAATGCGTATGGAGGCTACGTTTCATGGAAAGTAAGTACAAGAATAAGATCATTACGATCCCCAATATTTTGTCGTTGTTTCGGCTGCTGCTGATCCCAGTGATCATATGGTTGTACATAGTTAAGAAAGATCCAGTGTGGACAACGATCATTCTGGCACTTTCCGGCATCACCGATATTGTGGATGGTATCATTGCGCGGAAATGTCACATGGTCAGCGACTTTGGCAAAGCCTTTGATCCGGTAGCAGATAAGCTGACCCAGATTGCAATGCTTTTTTGCCTTGTTAGTCGGTTCAAGTGGATGCTGCTGCCCCTTTGCGTGATGGTGATAAAGGAAGTAACTGCCGGAATCCTTGGGCTGCTGGTGATCCGTAAGACGGGAAGTGTAGACGGTGCGGTCTGGCACGGCAAGGCAACCACCGTATCTTTGTACAGTATGATGATCCTTCATCTGATCTGGTTCAATATTCCCAGTGTGATTTCCGGCATCCTAATCGGTGCCTGCACCGCACTGGCGTTGCTTTCCGCTTTCATATACACCAGAGAAAATGTAAAGAAGCTCTTGAATGGGAGAAAAGAAAATGCAGAAAACTGAGAAATGGGTTAAGCTGGGCAGTACAGCCCTTTGCGAAATATTTACAGTCATTACGATCACAACCCTTTGGGCAGGCGGGGAGCCGGACCGATTGGCATTGGCATTTGGTACATTGGTGCTGGTTCTTTTGCCGTTACTCCTGGAAAAACTGTTTCACTGCAGAATCTGTCTGCCAGTATATATCTTTGCGCTTGCCTATGCTATCGGACCGATGCTGGGGAGTTGTTGGAAGCTTTACTATACCGTGACTGTATGGGATAAGCTTTTACACATCAGTGGCGGTGTGATGTTTGCGATCTTGGGCGCATATTTTTTTGACTGCTTGATAGAAGAGAAAGCCTATCCTGCCACAAGAACAATCTTTGCTTTATGTTTTTCAATGGCGATTGCCGTACTGTGGGAGTTTTGTGAATTTGGTGCGGATACCTTCTTTGGCATGGATATGCAGGACGATACTGTTGTTTATGGACTGACATCCTACCTGCTGGGTGATGCTGTGGGCATAACCGGCAGCATTACGGATATTCAATCCGTTGTTGTGAACGGAACACCGTTGCCGGTAGGTGGATATATCGATATCGGTCTCATGGACAGTATGCTGGATATGCTGTTTGAAACTTTGGGCGCAATGGTTACTTGCGTGATCCTTTGGCTCGATAAGGGAAAACACCCTTGGATTCATAAGCAGTGAGGGATTGTACAGTGATTATTTTGCATATATTGGTTGGATTGTTAGCGTTACTAATTTTGTATGTTTTGTTCCTGGGTGTTTGCGCCTTGCTTGTTTCACCGGACAAGACCTATGAGAAGAACAATCCCTTTTACCGGTTCCTTTTGGAGAGTGCCACTGCTGTCGCTATAAAGCTTCTGCGGATCCGCATCCATATTAGCGGAATAGAGAAGATACCCAAGGATGAAAAGGTACTGTTTGTCAGCAACCATCGATCCAATTTTGATCCGCTCATTACTTGGAATGCGTTAAAAAAGTGGAAGATTGCCTTCGTTTCCAAACCCGAGAATTTCAAAGTGCCATACTTCGGTCGGATTATCCGCAAGTGCTGCTTTCTGCCCATCGACCGGGAAAATCCAAGAAAGGCCATCGTTACCATCAACAAGGCCGCAAAGTTGCTGAAAAAGCAGGAAGTTTCCGTCGGTATTTACCCAGAGGGTACAAGGAGCAAGAGCTGCCAGTTGCTACCTTTTCATAATGGTGTATTCAAGATCGCCCAAAAGGCAGAGACCCCCATCGTGGTACTCTGCGTGACGGGAACAGAAAAAATAGCAAAACGAACGCCATTTAAACCGACGGATGTATATTTGGATGTCCTTGACGTGCTTCCCACGCAGGGCGTCAAAGAAACAAAAACGGAGATGATCGGCACAACGGTGCGCCAGCTAATCATGACTAACACAGAAAAGAGAGATGCTATATGGCAAAAGGATATGTGATTTATAACCCCCTGGCTGGAAACGACAATGCAGAGGAAGAGGCCAAGCTGCTGCAGATGGTGTTGGATGAAGATCTGGAATATTACGATATGACCAGGATCACGAACTATGCAGCATTTATTTCCAGTATGGAAAAGAATGATTATATGGTAATCGTGGGCGGTGACGGCACACTGAACCGGTTCGTAAACGAAACGAATTGCATTGAAATCTCACAGGAAATTTTGTATTTCCCTTCCGGGAACGGCAATGATTTTGCCAGAGATCTTCGGGCAAATGGAAATCCTGTCGTGATCACCCAGTATCTGAAAAACCTGCCCTGCGTGGAGGTCAAGGGCAAACGCTACCGTTTTATCAATGGCGTAGGTTTCGGTATTGACGGCTACTGTTGCCAGGTGGGGGATGAATTGAAAAAGATTCCCGGCAAAAAGGTCAACTATACCGGAATTGCCATCAAAGGACTTCTGTTTCACTTCCAGGCGAGAAACGCAAAGGTAACCGTAGATCGGAAAATGTACGCTTATCAAAAGGTGTGGATCGCGCCGACTATGCACGGAAGATACTACGGCGGCGGTATGATTCCCACACCGGAGCAGGACCGCAATTCCGGCAAGCTGTCACTGATGCTGTTCCACGGCGCAGGCAGACTCCGCACTCTTTGTGTATTCCCTAGTATTTTCAAGGGTAAGCATATCAAACACAAAAACATGGTGGCAGTACATACCGGCAATGAGATCACCGTGGAATTTGATCAACCTACGCCTCTGCAAATCGACGGCGAAACCGTTTTAAATGTGACTAGTTATAGCGCATACATATAGGCAAAGTAAAGAAACGAGCTCGAAAAACAAGAAGGTGAGGTCCGTGATGCTAAAAAGAACCATTACCGGTGTCGGCATTTTGTTATGCATGTTGGCAATGTTATATTTTTCCTATTTGCCGGTAGTGATGATGATCGTTTGTCTTGTAATGGCAGAGTTTTCATCACAGGAGATCCTTTGTGCTGCAGGTTATTGTGATAACATATGGCTTCGGATTGCGACGGCGTTTTTGACGGCGATTACTTGTTTGCTGCCAATTCCGCATTATGACCTGATATTGTGGATATTGCTGCCTTTTACAATGATCGGGTTTGGAATCTTGATGGTCTATAAAAGCAGAGTGTCTCTGCACTCCGGCTGGAAAGCAATTGGACTGAGTTTGGTTGTTACATTATTGTTCCGGGCTTGGCCGCAACTACGCTTGGTGAAAAAAGGATTGTATTATTTATCCGCGGCAATTTTAGTTTGTACAGTAACCGATGTTTTGGCTTACTTGGTAGGTCGTGCTTTTGGAAAGCATAAATTGATTCCGTCGGTAAGTCCAAATAAAACAGTGGAAGGCGCGGCCGGCGGACTAATTTTTGCCGTTGTTCTGTTTGTGTTGGTTGGCGTATGGGTACCAATACATTATCCCAAAATGATAATGTACTGTATTCTTGCATCCGCGGTGGGGCAGTTTGGTGATCTTTGTATGTCCTGCGTAAAGAGAATTTGCGGTGTGAAAGATTTTGGTAAGATATTCCCCGGACACGGTGGTATGCTGGACCGATTCGACAGTCAGCTGATGGTTGTCCCGTTTACATTGCTTTACTGTAAGTTGACAGGTGGTTTCATTCTGTCGTAAATCTCAGGAAAATCCCCGGTACGATCAAAGCAAATCGTACCGGGGAAGCGTTTATTTCATAATTATCTGGATAGCATGATGCAGGCAGGAAACTTCTATTTCTGCGTGGCCAGGCTCCGGTTCGCCGTCAATCGTCCAGCACATTTCCTCGGGAGCAGAGACGGTTACGGAATCGGTACTGAGAAAGGTGATCATTTCACAGTTATAGGTCTTCTGTTGAAGAGCACGGACGCATTCGCCCAGTTCGAACAGATCCTTGGGCGCACGAATCAGAAGCAGTTCCAACTTACCATCTGCCATGTCCACCCGATCCGGTGCAAGGGTAAGAACACCGCCCACACTGATTGAGTTGCTGATCGTACCGAAAAGGAACTTATCTTCAATGATGCTGCCGTTAGAAAGGGCAAAACGCAATGGATGCGATCGAATTTGGGATAGTTCCTGAATGCCGCTTAAAATATAGGCTGTGTGACCAAGTGCGTTTTTCATATTCTGCGGCGTGGTGTAGCTAGTACGAGTAAACGCACCGAAAGAAGCCACATAGGAAAAATAGCGCTTTCCAAACAAGCCAATATCCAACCGCTTCTGTTGCCCGTTCACAATGTCCTTGGCTGCCTGCAGCAGATCGCTGCTTAGGTGCAGACTCGATGCGAAATCGTTGGTAGAGCCAGCCGGAATATATCCAATCGGTACATCCATGCCGCTTTTCAGTACACCGGATACAGTTTCGTTAAAGGTGCCATCTCCACCGCAGCAGACGATTCGGTCCACTTGGTCAGCATAACGGATGCAGGCCGTTTCCGCATCTCCGGAACCGGAGGTGATATGGGTGATAACCGCAAAATCGGCTCGGTTGAAAATGTCGATGATCTCTGCCAGTTGCTTTTTTGCCTTCTTCTGACCAGCACAGGGGTTGATAATCAGTAATAGCTTTTTCATAGAGAATTCCTTTGCTATGCAAATCATTGAGAATAATAAAACAAGCATGTGTTTGTCAATTAGAAACTGCATAAAAAGGGCTCCAAAAAGTACAGTACCCGGTCAGCACCGTTTTGGCTTTTGAGAAGCCTCATTTCTGTAGTTTGTAGAGCCAAGGCACTGCATTTTTCGTGACCATTCACGGGACC
>JBGVMD010000063.1:0-5183 GCA_045124575.1 Faecousia sp. | reverse complement strand
AAATTTCAGTTTGTCGAGATGCTGAGGGGTGCGCCCAAAGGCCCCCTTGTGCAAAGGGGGCTGGCAAATTGCCGATTTCAGGCAATTTGGCTGGGGGATTGTCGTTTTTTACAATCCCTCCGACCAAAATCAAAGATTTTGGCCACCTCCCTTTACACAAGGGAGGCTCGCGCTGCACGCTCCATCTGCCCGCTAAATTCCAATTTGAAGGGGAACGGTTGTCCGTTCCCCGTTTTTTTACATTTTCTCCATCACCTTGCCGCAACAGCGGGGGATGACTTGACCTTCTTCCACATGGAGGATTTTGTGGCAGACGGGGCAGTAAACATCACATTCTTTTTCTGCCCGTACTACGGCAATCAGGCCACTTTTCAGTTCCATTTCCATATCAGTCCAAAATCTCCATCAGTCTGCCGCAACAGAAGGGGACAACCTCGCCGGCCTTCACATGGACGGTTTTGTTACAAGTGACGCAGTACACATCGGTGTCATAGGGAGCGCGGATCTCGGGCACAGCCTTCTTTTCCTCCTCGCTAAGACCGGCAATGTGGAAGGTAGCGGTCTTGTTTTCAGAGGGAATATACACGCCCATGGGCTCCAAGCTCTTATTTTCACCCACGCAGTTGCCCATCTTGATCCACAGGGCCTCCAGCTCGGCGGCCTCAGCGGCATGCTCGGGGGTAAAGGTCACAACATCTTTCTCAATGCGAATTTTCATAAATAATACTCCTTTCAATGATGGTGTCATTGCGAACCATTCCGCAGAATGGTGTGGCAATCCCCAAAGGTATGGGGTTACTTTTCGACAGCTTTCCCTTCTAACCGGGGGATTCCCACGCCAGCGTGCGCGCTGGCTCGGAATGACATCGCTATTGGTGTTTTTACAGAAAGCCGCCGGTCCCCGGTGTGGGGACCGGCGGTAGTAAATATCGTCGGTATTCGATTAGAAGTAGCGCTTCAGCAGGCCTTCCAGACCACGGCCGTGGCGGGCCTCGTCGCGAGCCATCTCGTGGACGGTGTCGTGGATGGCATCCAGGCCATTCTGCTTAGCAACCTTGGCCAGGTCGAACTTGCCGGAGGTAGCGCCGTACTCGCAGTCAACGCGCCATGCCAGGTTCTCCTTGGTGGAGGCCTTCATGTTGGGCTCCAGGTCCTCGCCCAGCAATTCTGCGAACTTGGCAGCGTGCTCAGCCTCTTCGAAGGCTGCCTTCTCCCAGTACAGGCCGATCTCGGGGTAGCCTTCGCGGTGGGCGATGCGGGCCATGCACAGGTACATGCCGACCTCAGCGCACTCACCCTGGAAGTTGGCCATCAGCTGGTCGAAGATGAACTTCTTGTCTTCCTCGGAGATGTCGGGGTTGTTCTTGACGGTCTTGCCGTAGACACCGTACTCGTGCTCGGCAGCCAGCTTACCGGCTTCCATCACCTTGAACTTGGAACCATCGACCTTGCACAGGGGGCACTTGAAGCCTTCGGGCATCTCGTTAGCTTCGTGAACATAACCGCAAACAGGGCAAACAAACTTCTTCATAAATCATTTCCTCCAAAATATTAGATATGTTTAGTATTTTTTATTGGTTCAGGACTTTTAACCTGAAATTTCAACAAATTCTTCAGCGGTAGAACCGCAGATGGGACAGACGAAATCTTCCGGGAGTTCCTCTCCCTCGTAGACGAAAACACAGTTGTTACAACCAAACTTCTTCATAGAAGTCGCTCCTTATTCAGCCTCTTCCTCGAACTGATCGGGGCCGACGCCGCACAGGGGGCACTCGTAATCGGCGGGCAGTTCCTCGCCCTCATAGACATAACCACAGACAACACATACATACTTTTTCATAACAAACTCTCCTTAAAATGTTTTTTGAATTAAGCAGTTTTTTCGTTTTGACAACAATTTTGGCAGACGCCGGTGAAACTCAGCTGGCACTCAGAAACCTGACCGCCGCACTGCTGCTCCACCATCCCTTTCAGCTGCTGGGGAACCTCCATCTGGGGAAGGTCGATGACTGCGTCGCAGCTGGTGCAGATGAAGTGAACATGGGGCGCGGTGTTGGCATCGAAGCGCTCGATTCCGCCCACAGTACCCAGGCTCTGGATGATCCCTTGGCTTTTAAACAGGGCCAGATTCCGGTAGACCGTCGCCAGGGAAATGTCCGGATGCTCCGCTTGGAGCAGCTGGTGAAGGGCTTCGGCGGAAGGGTGGGTGTGGGTGTTTCTCAGGCAGGTGAGGATGGCGCTGCGCTTGGCATACTGTTTGGATTTGGGCTCCATAGGCGCCTCCTGTTTAAGAATGATTATCGTTTACACCCGTATATTAGCACAACTCTTTTTGTTTGTCAATAGGAAAATGATAATTATTCTCATTTATTTTTAAAAATTTTTTGGAGCATCTCAATTGGGTTTTACCGGGGTGTTGGTACCCTCTCAAAAATATGAGAGCAGGGCACATCTCATACCCTGCTCTTGTTTATTCTAATGTATTATGTAAGTTATTTATTTCTGGCAAACATCCGCCATACAAAGGAAACGAGCATCAGCACAACACCGACGGCCAACATTCCATAGTGTACCGGCGCAATGACAGCGGCCGCACCGCTGAGGAGCTGTAAGGTTTCCCCGGTTTCGGGCAGGATGCCGGATACCAGTGCGGGGGAGAACTGCACCAGCGCCAGAGGTGTTGCAAGCAGGGAACCGGCGGTTATGCAGGCGCCGGCAATCCAGCGAAGACCCCGGTGCAGCTGATAGTAGTTAAGCCACATCACCAGTCCCATCAGCATTAGACACAGTGCGGCGCCCAGCGCGATCACCGGAGGTTGCGCCAATTTCTCCACATACCCCAGAAGGTCCTGAACCGTCATACCGTTGGTACCGGGCACGGTTGTCTGCAGTGCCTGAACAATGCTTTCCTGCAACAGGGCGTTCATGTCCGCGTCCGCCAGCGCATCATCGATCTGGGCGGACATTTCCTGCTTGCTTTTTTCCGTCAGTTCGATTTGGAAGGTATCCTCAATGACCTGCTCATTTTCGTCGATCAGCTGCAGAATTTCCTCGGTGGTGATCAGGGGAGAAGAATCTGCTTCGCCTTTGAGGATATTTTCCACCGTGGAGGCGGCCTTGTCGGCCACAAATTCCATAAGGGTGGAGTTTTCTATAAAGCTATGTATCTGCTCGGTGGTAATGGGGGTGTCTTCGCCCAAAATTTGCTGGGCCATTTCCCGAATCTGTTCCACCAGGGTATCTTCGGAAACGGGGGCATCCCCCGGAACCTCGGCAGAACTTAGCTGTACCACGCCGACAGCGCCCATGGCGGGGGCGGTGGCAGGCGGCGCCTGGTCGGGGGAGACCAGATGGGTCATAATCGCTTCAATGCCGCCGGAGGAGGTCAGGATTTTCGCATCCGCCAGCAGTGACGTGGCCAGCAGACTGACCATCAGCACCAAATACAGCACAAAGGACATGAGATTCAGGAAAAACCGGAAGAGGAAAAAGGGCTTTTTGCTTCGTTTTTTTGCTTTTGCGCCGCAGGAGGGGCAGAAAGCTGCATCATCGGTCAGCGCAGAACCACATTTTTTGCAATGCATAGGCAACTTCCTTTCTCATCTGAGATTATATAAATATATGTTACCAAATCCCAACGGGAATGTCAAATTGCAGTTATCGGGCCGGTTCAAAAACTGTGTCATTGCGAGGAGGCGTAGCCGACGTGGCAATCCCCCGGTCGAAAAGCACAACAAAACGATGCGCTCGGGGCAGGTTTTCCCTCGTTACGGGGGATCCCCACACCATCCTGCGGGATGGTTCGGAATGACACCGTTTATTTTGTGGCTGCTCCAACAGCCCTATAAACTGTAATTTGGCGGGCTTGTCAAATGAGCGTTTTCCTATATTTTGTCCCTGTAATGGAGACAAAACCACATCCCCGGGGGAGGGATGCAAAAATTTACAAATTTTGTGGCAAAAACGCCAGTTGACTTTCTTGATTATAACGAGTAGAATATTATCGATACACTATGCGCCGATGCGCTCAGGCGTATCGGATGAGTATTTTTTACATAGGAGGAAATCAAATTGAAGGATTGGGCATTTACCACATCCATCGAAGAGATGGAAGCTGCTACCAACCAGCTGCTGGAGACCGCCAATAAGGTTGGCGCCGACACCTGGCAGCAGCGCGTCAAGAACCAGACCCCCCACTGTGGCTTTGGTGAGGGCGGCACTTGCTGCCGTATCTGCTCCATGGGCCCCTGCCGCATCACCAAGAAGGCTCCCCGCGGCATCTGTGGCTGCGATGTCCATGGCATCGTTGCCCGTAACTATCTGCGTTTCACCGTTGGTGGTACCGCAGCACACTCCGACCATGGTCGTGAGATCATGCACACCCTGCACCAGACTCGTGAGGGTGGTAACTACACCATTAAGGATCCCGCTAAGCTGCTGGCAATCGCCAAGGAGTGGGGCGTGGAGACCGAGGGCAAGGACATCTACGCTCTGGCTCACGAAATGGCTGAGATCGGCCTGCTGGAGTATGGCTTCCCCTTCGGCGAGCAGAAGTTTGCTCAGCGTGCCCCCGAGCACACCAAGGAGCTGTGGAGAAAGCACGAGATTATGCCCCGTGCAATCGACCGTGAAATCGCCACCGCTATGCACATGACCCATATGGGTAACTCTTCCCTGGCAGAGGCTCTGATCCGTCAGGCTCTGCGCGCCGGTCTGTCCGACGGTTGGGGCGGCTCCATGATGGGCACCGAGTTCTCCGACGTTATGTTCGGCACTCCCCGTCCCATCGACACCGAGGCCAACATTGGCGTTATGGAGAAGGACAATGTCAACATCGTTGTCCACGGCCACGATCCCTCCCTGTCCGAGATGGTTGTGCACTATGCCAACGATCCCGAGATGATCGCCTACGCAAAGAGCATGGGCGCTAAGGGCATCACCGTTTCCGGTGTCTGCTGTACCTCTAACGAAGTCACCATGCGTCACGGCATCCCCATGGCCGGTAACTACCTGAACCAGGAGAACGTGGTTCTGACCGGCGCCTGCGAGGCCATTGTTGTTGACGTGCAGTGTATCTTCCCCGCACTGGGCCCCCTGTCCAAGTGCTTCCACACCAAGTTCATCACCACTTCTCCCATCGCCCGTATTCCCGATTCCGAGTTCATCCAGTTCTCCGTTGAGAC
>JBGVMD010000062.1:0-13245 GCA_045124575.1 Faecousia sp. | reverse complement strand
TCAAAAAAGTTACGAACTAAATTGAGCAAGCCCCCACACTGCGGTGTGGGGGCATCTTTGCGTGATATCGGGCGGTGGGTGCTTAGTTCCCGCTGCGTGTTGTTAGCGAGAAGCTACTTTTGACATAAATGTACCTGCTATACGGCGAAATTTTTACTAAAAGTTTTCCCTTATATTTCCCTTTAGAGGGTAAGCTTAGTGGGTAAAATGGGGTATATAATAACACAAAAAAGTTAGGCGGAGCATACGAAAAGGTATGAAATAACGAACTTTAACAGGGGATAATACGAAAACTTTCGAATTCAAGTCCCGCCTCGCCCGCCAAAGAAAAGCATCGAAATCGTAAGATTTCGGTGCTTTTCTTGCTTTTCTGGAATGTTCGTGGATTCCGGATCACACCCGTCGGGATGAGAACCGAGATCTATTTACATTTGGAGCCGGTATCAGACAAAGGGGCTGTTCAAGAGACTAAAAATTATTTATTTTATAGATTGCGTTTTTAGCAAAACTGTGATACCATAATTTTACTGATAGTAAAATTTTTTTATTACTGTTTAGAGAATCAGTATATTCAAACCGCAAAGGAAAAAATGTAAAATAATTGTAGATGCAGGGGGGATCTCTCTGATGAGAATCAACATATCTGAAAACATCCGCACTATGCGCAAGGCCTGCAGACTCACCCAGGAGCAACTGGCTGAGGCGTTGGGCGTGACAGTGGGTGCCGTTTCCAAATGGGAAAGCGCCATGTCTGTGCCGGATATCAGCACCATTATTGGCTTGGCGGAGTTTTTTGATACATCTGTCGATGTGCTTTTGGGCTATGAATTGCCCAAAGGAGGCGTGGAGAAAACAAAGGAAGCCCTGCGGGCGATGCGGCAGCAGAAGATGTTTTCTGACGGAATGCGGGAAGCGGAAAAGGCGCTAAAAAAGTATCCCAACCTGTTTGACATTGTCCATGAGTGCGCCATGCTGTATGCAGTTGGCGGGCGAGAACGAAAATCGGTCAAGGAGTGCCGCCGGGGTATTGAACTGTACGAACAGGCACTGGAACTGCTGAGTCAGAATACCAACCCCAACATTGGTGATATCGGCATTCGCCGGGAAATGGCCAACCTCTACATTGCTGTGGGGGAGGCGGAAACAGGAATCTCCATCCTGCGCGAGAGCAACATCCGGGGCATCAATGATGCGGTCATTGGTTATGCGCTGGCTTCCGTCAGCCACAAGGCGGAGGAGGCGTTGCCGTTCCTGTCCCGTGCCATGATCGATACGGTGTTCAATCAAATGCAGGAGCTGAGCATCGGATTTTCCAATGCTTATCTGGACATGGGACAGGCAGACGATGCAGTCTATGCCATGGAATGGTATGCGGAGATTTTACAGGGACTTCGGCTACCCGGAGAGCCCAGCTTCCTGGATAAGATGGAGGCCATTTGCCTGTGCCGTGTTGTCACCCTCAGTATGAATCAGGGCAACCGGGAAAAGGCATTGCAAGCTTTGCGTCGGGCAGTGATCCTGGCTCGGCGGTTTGATGAGAAGCCCCAGTACAAACTGTCCGGAATCCGGTTTTTCCACGGAAGCGGCAATGAAACAGCCTACGATGATCTCGGCACCAGCACTTTGGAGGGTTTGCATCAGCAGATTACAGGAAATCCGGAAACCCGGGCCGAGATGCAGCGGCTTTGGGAAGAAGCGAATGAACAATAATTTTATAATGTATGTGACAGCCGGATGCGGATGGAGCATCTGTTTTCGGCTGTGATATAAATTTCTTTGTAAGGAGAAAGAGTATGAAACACACAGGCTTTTTCAAACGGTTTCTAAGCGTGTTGCTGATCGTGACTCTGCTGGCAAGCAATGTCCTGCCCAGCTTGGCTTTGGACATTGATCACGACCATGAGACCGGAAAAACCAACGTCAGCTTCACTCGTGTAGATAACAGTGAAGTCACTGCCGGTTTGACCCCCAACGGTCAGACGGAGATCACAGACGAGGAGGAATATGCGGCCACAGATATGGTTCGTGTATCCATCGTTCTGAATAAAGCTTCCACCATCGATGCTGGCTACAGCACGATGAATATTGCCAGCAATCAGGCTGCGATGAACTATCGCGAGGGCCTGAAGAAGGACCAGACCAATATGGTCTACCAGATCGAGCGCACCATCAAGTCCGATCTGGATGTGGTCTGGAATTTGACCCTGGCTGCCAACCTGATTTCTGCTAATGTGCAATATGGCCAGATCAAGGCCATTGAAAAACTGCCCGGCGTTAAGTGCGTGGTGCTGGAAAACCAGTATGTTGCCCATGAGGTGGAGTCCAGCGAGGTTATCCCCAATATGGCAACCTCCGGTGCTCAGATCGGCACCAATCCCGTTTGGGAAGCCGGCTACACCGGCGCCGGTATGCGTATTGCAGTCATCGACACCGGTATCGACACCAACCACCAGAGCATGAACGCTGTTGCCTTTGAGTATGCCCTGGAGCAGTTGGCTGCAAAGAAAGGCATGAGCAAGGAGGATTACATTGCAAGCCTGGATCTGCTGGATGCCGACGAAATTGCCAAGGTTGCCGGCGAGCTGAATGTGACTGTCGATCCTGAGACGGCCTACATCAACAGCAAGATCGCTTTCGGCTATAACTACAAAGACTTTGACTATGATGTCACCCATGACAACGACGAAGAGGGTGACCATGGCTCCCATGTTGCCGGTATTGCCACCGCCAACTCCTGGCTGTACAATTCCGCTTCCGGCAATTTCGGCAAGGCTCTGGACTACTGCTTCATGCAGGGCGTGGCCCCCGATGCACAGCTGCTGGCTATGAAGGTCTTCGGTAAGGGCGGTTCTCCCAGCGATTCTGACTTCTTCGCTGCCATTGAAGATGCCATTTTGCTGGGCGCTGATGCCATCAACCTGTCCCTGGGCTCCACTGCCCCCGGCCGTGGCCATCATACGAATGCTGTTTTCCAGGAGATTATGGAAAACCTGACCAATTCCGGTGTTGTGGTTGCTATCTCTGCCGGTAACTCCGGTGCATGGGTCGAGAATGCCGACAACGGCGGCTACCTGTACAATACCGACATCGGTATGAATACCACCGGTCAGCCCGGCGCCTTCACCAACTCCCTGTGTGTCGCTTCCGTTGAGAACGACGGCATGGTGGGTTACTATTTCACCGTTGGTGAGGAAATTATTGTTTACATCGAGGAACTCTTCGAAGGCGTCCCTATGAAGTCCCTCCTTACTCTGGCCGGTGAACAGGAGTATGTGTTCATTGACGGCGTGGGCAAGGCAGCGGATTGGGCAGCTTTGGGCAATGTGCTGCAGGGCAAGATCGCCATTTGCTCCCGTGGTGAGACTGCCTTCACCGAAAAGGCCCGCCTGGCTGTAGAAGCCGGCGCCAAAGCGGTGATGATTTACAATAATGAAAACGGCATTATTTATCTGGATATGCGGGATGGATATCCCTA
Organism: Faecousia sp.; assembly: GCA_045124575.1. Taxonomy (GTDB): domain Bacteria; phylum Bacillota; class Clostridia; order Oscillospirales; family Oscillospiraceae; genus Faecousia. The sequence continues at coordinate 9,770 of JBGVMD010000062.1, read as the reverse complement.
TGAAGCCCCTGTCGTATCTCTGACCAAGATGCAGGGTGAGATTATCCGCGAGAACTCCGAGGCTGTCAAGGATGCCCAGGGTAATGTGCTGTATTATACCGGCAAGATGAATATCAGCAACACCTACGGTCTTGGCTCCTTCAATAGTGAATACTATACCATGTCCGACTTCTCCTCCTGGGGTGTGCCCGGCTCTCTGGAAATGAAGCCTGAGATCACTGCCCCCGGCGGCAACATCTTCTCTATCGAGGGTTTGAATCCCAACGGCGGTGCTTATGCCATTAAGTCCGGTACTTCCATGGCTTCTCCCCAGGTTGCCGGTATGGCGGCTCTGCTGTCTCAGTACATCCAGGAAAACAATCTGGCAAGCAAGACCGGCATGAATGTGCGTCATCTGGCTCAGAGCCTGCTGATGTCCACCGCTACCCCCATTATGGCAGATGAGGATAACTACTTCTCCATCCTGCAGCAGGGTGCCGGTCTGGCAAACATCCATAATGCCACTACTGCCGACTCCTTCATCGTCATGGGCGAAGGCACCAATTCCGGCGCTGCTGACGGTAAGGTCAAGGTGGAGCTGTTTGACGACCCCGACCGGAACGGCGCTTACAGCGCAACCTTCACCATCCGCAATCTGACCAATCAGCAGAAGAACATCAACCTGAGCGCTGATTTCTTTATTCAGCAGCTGGCTTCTGATGGCGAGTATCTGTATATGGACTATACCACTACCATGATGCCCATGAATGTGGTTTGGACCATCGGCGGTGCCCGGGTTACTGCTGAGGCTGCGGATATGTCCGGCATGGACTTCAACGGCGACGGCCTCGTCAATGTGGACGACGGCAAGCACCTGCTGGACTATGTTACCGGCAAGGTTTCTGCGCTGTCCAACAAGGATAAGGCTGACGTGGACGGCGACGGCGACATCGACTCCCACGATGCTTATGTCTTCTTGACGGGTATGTCCACCACCACCGCTGTGCTGCCCGCAAACGGCGCTGTGGATATTCGTGTTGACTTCAGTCTGTCCGCAGAGATGAAGAAGCAGTTGGATGAAATGTACCCCAATGGTACTTACCTGCAGGGCTACCTGTACGCCGAAACGGAGAACGCTGACGGCCAGACTGGCACCAGCCACTCCATCCCTGTCCTGGGCTTCTTCGGCAACTGGACCGATCCCTCCATGTTCGATGTGGGTACTTGGCCCACCTACGAAACCGGCGAGGATACCCGTATTCCTTACACCGGCATCCTGCGTGGCAATGACTTCCAGGTCAGATATGCCAACGACCCCAACTATCACTACACTCTGGGCGGCAACCCCGTCATCACCGACTCCGTCTATATGCCCGAGCGTAATGCCATCAACTCTGGCAACTACATCCACGGCGTTCGGTTTACCCCCATCCGTCATGCTGACCAGTCCCGTGTCATGGTGGTGAATCACACCACCGGCGAGGTGATCCTGAATCAGAAGACCGGTGCGGTCAACATGTCTTATTATCCCAATGAGATCTATGGCTGGCAGAATGCCCTGATGATGCTGGAGACCAACTTCTCTCTGAAGAACACCTCTGAGGGCGACGAGATCTCCATGTCCTTCACCCTGGTTCCCGAGTACTACATTGACGAAAACGGCAATGTGGATTGGGATGCTCTGGGCGAGGGCGCTACCCGGTCTATTGATCTGATCATCGACAACACCGCTCCCGAACTGAAGGGCGTCAGCGTGGATGTGGTGAACAACACCATGACCATCGTTGCTTCCGACAACCAGTACATCGCCGCTGCCGGCCTGTATAACAAGACCGGTACCCGCCGCCTGGCTGCCACCGGCGCTAAGCAGGACATCGAGAAGGGCGAGACCGCGGAGTACACCTTCTCTCTGGATGGCATCAACGGCAAGAAGTTCCTGGTTCAGGTCCACGACTATGCCATGAACACTGCTACCTATCTGCTGGAAATGCAGATCGGTGAGGATGCCGGTATTCCCGACATGATGGCCTATGACCTGGTTCAGCGTCACTGGACCACCTTCACCAAGGACTTTGAGTACAACTACAAGGTCGGCACCCCCCGCCTGGAGTATGCTGACCACATCTACTACGCTGCTACCATCGCCGAGCACTATGTCTTCGCCTCCACTAACAAGGGCGAGCTGTATGTCATGCCCGAGGACGACCTGTCCGATACCACCTTCGTTGTGGACATGGGCGTGGTCCTCTATGACATGGCTTACAACAAGGCAGACGGCAATATCTATGCTGTGACCGAGGGCAATAACCTGGTCGTGATCGACAAGCTCAGCGGCGAACTGACCAGAATTGGTGAGATGCCCAAGCGTACCAACACTCTGGCCTGCAGCCCCGAGGGCGTGTTCTACTTCAACGAGCTGGGCACTGGCAGAATCTGGTCCTGCACGCTGGAAACCCTGGATGCTCCCGTGCTGCTGATGGAAGACACCTATCTGACTGAAAAGGATCCCATCAGTGGTGACCGCAACGGCACCGAAGGCAACATGGGCATGGAGTATGACCCCAACAAAAATATTATCTGTTGGAACTCCCACATGGAGATCCTGGCCGGTTCCTACATTACCTTTGCTTACTACTACGAAATCGATCCCGCAACCGGCGAATTCACCCGTTACAATGACTTCTGGCACGAAATGAGCTGCCTGATGATCCCCGATGAGACCGGCAGAACCGACGGCTGGGCCGAGCCCACTGACAAGATCAGCGCCGTTTCTCTGAACAAGAGCTCTGTTGAAATCATCAAGGGCACCACAGCCAAGGTGATTGCCAATGTCCAACCCTGGACCGCCACCAACCGTGATGTCACCTGGTCCAGTGCCGATACCTCCATCGCCACCGTGGATGAAAACGGCGTGATCACCGGTATCGCACCCGGCACCACATGGATCACCGCTGCTTCCAAGCTGGATCCCACCAAGACCGCTTCCTGTGAGGTCACCGTGGAACTGCTTCAGGTTACCATCAACGGCACTGTGATCGATGCGAATAACAACGCTACCTTCTACTCCTGGAACATGGCTGAGGCTGACACTTGGATGGCCGGTGCTGCTCTGCCTGTTTCCGTTACCTCCGCAACCTATTCCACCAAGCAGAACGCCTTCTACATCATGGAGATCACTGAGGAGCTGAAGATGCACAAGGTGGATGCCAACGGTAGCATCCTGGCCAGCGCAGAGAATATCAACAACATTCCTCTGTGGGATATGGCCTACAGTGATGTATTCTCCACCGCAGAGCAGGACATGGTCACTTCCATCTATTATTCCTACCTGCTGTCTGCCAAGGATCCTATGGCTCTGGATGCCGTTGGCTTCGACTTCACCAGCATGTGCAGCTACCTGGTGGGAATCACCTCTGCCGGCTACGAGAAGCAGACCGATGAGGACGGTAATGTTCACGACACTGAGCATCTGATCCTGTTGGACAACGACGGATATATCTGGGACTTCTGGGTTTATCAGGTCGAGAAGAATGGTAAGGTGGGCTATGACGCTCTGTATGCCATTACCGGCAGCGACCTGCGTCTGGAACTGCCCGGCTATGATAACATGGAGCACCTGTTCACCTCTCTGATGGTGGGCGAGGACGGCAACTTGTACCTGTCTGCCTTTACCGGCGAGACCAATGAGCTGTACCACATCGCCTATGACAAGGTCGAGGAAAGATATCTGGCAGTCAAGATCGGTGATATGGGCAAGAATATCTGGCCCGCTACCATCACTTCTGTCACGGTCAACGGCAGCGTTGAACCCACCGCGGCTTCTCCCGCTCCCAAGTACACCATGTCCGCCACCGCCATCAGCCGTGAGCAGCTGGCTGCCGCTTCTGCCAACGCTCGCTTCACCGTGACCGAGGCTGAGAAGAACTACAAGCTGGGCCTGACTGTCAGCGATGATGAAATCGTGGTCAATGCCAATGGTGAAATCTCCGAAAATGCTGATGGCTATTACGAAATCTATGACGCTGCTGATCTGGTAGCTTTTGCTGCACTGGTCAACGACGGAAGCAATGCAATCAATGGCAAGCTGATGGCTGACATTGATATGGCTGGTGTGGAATGGACGCCCATCGGTAATTCCACCAAAAACTATTCCGGCACCTTCGATGGTCAGAAACATACAGTTTCCAATCTGACTGTTGAGTCCAACAGCAGCTATATTGGCTTGTTTGGCTATGTCAGCGCAGGAACAGTGAAGAATGTAACTGTGAAGAACGCCAATTTCTCCGGTTATCAGTATGTTGCTGGTGTGGTCGGCAAACTGGCCGGCGGCACTGTGGAAAACTGTGCGTTGGTTGGAGAGAGTAATCTGAGCGCTACTGCTACTTCTGGCTACATTGCTGGTATTGTTGGATATGTAGATAGTACAAATAGTGTTACGATATCTAGCTGTTACAACGAGGGTCAACTTACTGGAAAAGAGTACCTTGGCGGTATTCTTGCTTACGCCAAGACTGCTGTGGTGATTACGAACTGCTACAATGCTGGCACTATTTCTGCCCAGAGATATGCAGGTGGTGTTGTTGGTCGTGATAACAGTGCGGTATCTATAAGCAATTGCTACAACGTTGGTTCTGTTAATAGTACTGGAGCATATACCGGCGCCATTTCTGGCAGCGGTACCAGTGGCACTATCAGCAACAACTATTACCTGACCGGCAGCGCCAAAATTGGCGAAACGGCGATGAATGGTCTTGGTAGCTTTAGTACCAACCCCAAGGCAGACACCGCGGGCAAGACCGACGGCAAGGATGCTGCATGGTTCGCAAGCGCGGATGCCGTTACTGCTCTGAACAATGGCGGTACTGCCTGGATTGCGGGCACCTCCTATCCCGTTCTGGCCGTGTTCGGCAATTCCGGCGGCTCCGGTTCTGAGCCCGAGTGCCAGCACACCGAATGGACCTGGGCAACCACCGATGAGACCAACCACTGGAAGGTCTGCGATGCTTGTGATGAGACCTTTGGCGAAGCTCCTCACAGCTACGGCGAATGGAGCAATGGTGAGAAGAGCTGCGAATGCGGCAAGAAGATCACCTGCGAGCATGCTGAACTGAGCGCATGGCAGTCCGACGATACCAACCACTGGAAGACCTGCGGCACCTGCGGCATGGAGCAGAGCAAGGCAGCCCACAGCTACGGCGCATGGCAGAATGATGCCGATGGCCACTGGAAGCAGTGCACCTGCGGCAAGAAGTCCGAGGAAGGTACCCACAGCTATGACAATGGCGAGTGTGTGTGTGGCAAGGCTGAGCCCCAGCAGCCTGAGCAGAACGCTCTGATTCTGGGCGATAATGCTCTGGAAAGCGGAAAGGTCTACACCTATACCGCCACCAAGGACGGCGGCCTGCAGCTGATCTTCTCCAACCTGAGAGGCAGCGACGGTGAGCAGATCATCGACTATGTATACGGCAGAGGCCTGCGGGTCAAGATCATGCTCAACGGCGTCTATGTGCCCCGTATTCAGGACAGCTCTCATGATAATGAAACCAAGGTTACTGTTTTCGCAGGCGATCAGATCACCGTTGAACTGGTTCCCGTCGATCCTACAGTGGAAAACAACTTCACTGTTACCCTGAATTTGGCAGAATCTACGCCCCCCGTGGCACTGAATTTGGGTGAAAACGCAATTGCGATGAACACCTACTATTCCTTCATTGCTCCCACGGATGGCACCCTGTATACCACCATTAAGGAACTGTACTACGACGGCAGCTACTGCAGCGAGGTATCTCTGGGTTCCACTGTTGTGTTCAAGATCAACGGGGCCAAGGTAGAGCAGTTCCGCAATCAATACCAAGTGAAGGCCGGCGACGAGATCTCCTTCCAGGTGGGCCTGTCCTTTGGCGGTAGCCATACCACCAACGCAATTCTGAATTTGAGCTATGAAGGCTTCTATGAGCATCCCATTGGCAGCAGAGGCAATCCCTATACCGTGGCTTATTCTGACTGTCCTACCGAAACCGTGAAGATCCCCGGCGGCACGAATGTTTGGTATCAGCTCATTGGTTTCAGCGCTGACGCTTATCTGACCGTCACCGGCGAAAACGCTTATGTGATCGTGGGCGGCACTCGGGTAGATGCCCGGAACGGTTCTGTCACCGTTCCCGCATACAGCACCCTGCAGATCGGCAACGCCGGTGCTCAGGAGATGAGCTATCAGCTGACCGCCTACATCCCCGAGGGCACGAAGAGCAACCCAAAGGATCTGGTGGAAGGCAACAACAGCGCTACTGTGGGCGAAAGAGAGAGCTACTACTTCGACCATGTGGCTACGCAGTCCGGCAAGATGACCGCTACGGTCTCCGGAACCAACTGGATGTACGAGGTTTTCTGGTATGCAGCTGACGGCAAGCTGATGCAAAGCGTTGGCCCGAAGTATGGTTTCCAGAGCGACACGGCAAGATTCAGTGTGGATATGTCCACCGGCCAGACCGTTGTCATTCGTGTGACCACCATGACTTCTTCCTTCTCCCAGCCCGGCGGCACTGTTTCCGTGAACTTCCAGTTCGTACCCAGCGGCGGCACCACTCCCCAGCCCGGCTGCCAGCACCCCAATGCAGCAAACATCGCATGGCAGTATAATGACAGCCAGCACTGGAAGGTTTGTGACCAGTGCCAGCAGGAGATCTTTAAGGCTGCCCACAGCTACTCTAACGGCCAGTGTGTCTGCGGTAAGGCTGATCCCAATGCCGGCGGCACCACTCCCAACCCCGGCTGCCAGCACTCCAATGCAGCAGGCCAGTGGCAGTTCAATGACAGCCAGCACTGGCAGATCTGCGATTCCTGCGGCCAGCAGTTCAACACCTCTTCCCACGGCCATGGCAACTGGGTAAGCGGCAAGAAGTCCTGCTTCTGCGGCCATCAGATCATTTGTCAGCACGCCGCTGTTGGCGCATGGCAGTCCGATGACACCAACCACTGGCAGGTCTGTGGCACTTGCGGCGAAATCGTCAACAAGGCTGCGCACAACTACCAGGCTGGTCAGTGTATCTGCGGTAAGACTGATCCTAACTACGGAGTGGATCACACTGTCATCAAGGAACTCATCAACGAGGTGGATACCACCAACGGTGTTGTAGAGTTTAGCTGGGATCCTGCGAAGATGACGCTGGTTGATGTTCAGGTCCACACCGAATTCTACTCCATCGTGAGAAAGAACAATTCTCTCACCGTCGGTTATGTGGCGCTGAGCGCCATCCCCGCAGGTCAGGTTATTGCTACCTTGACCTTCGAGGCTGTTGATCCTAATGATGCCGAAGTAGAGATCGTTCATAAGGAACTCAACAACGAAACCGCTCCCGATTGCGAGCACGCCAATACCGAAGTTCGCAACGCCAAGCCCGCAAACTGCACCTCCGGCGGCTACACCGGCGATACCTATTGTAAGGATTGCGGCCAGCTGCTGAAATCTGGTCAGAGCATCCCCGCTACCGGCAGCCATAATGGCATCCGCGTGCCCGGCTACGCTGCAACCTGCACCAGCTCCGGCATGACCGACGGTGTTGTCTGCTCCAGCTGCGGTACTTGGCTGGCATCTCAGAGTAGCATTCCCGCTCTGGGCCACATGGAGACCGTCACCGAGGCTGTGGAGCCCACCTGCACCGCCACTGGTCTGACAGAGGGCAAACATTGCTCCCGCTGCAACATGGTCGTGGTCAAGCAGGAAGAGATTCCCGCTCTGGGCCACACCGAGGTCATCGACGCTGCTGTGGCTGCAACCTGCACCACTTCCGGCATGACTGAGGGTAAGCACTGCTCTGTCTGCAACGAGATACTGATTGCACAGGAAGAGATCGCTGCTCTGGGCCACACCGAGATCACCGACGCTGCTGTGGCTGCAACCTGCATCACCGCCGGCAAGACCGAGGGCAAGCACTGCGCTGTCTGCAAGGAAGTGCTGATCGCTCAGGAACAGATTCCTGCTCTGGGCCACACCGAGGTGATTGATCCTGCAAAGGCCGCAACCTGCACCGCCACCGGCAAGACCGAGGGCAAGCACTGCGGTATCTGCAAGGAAGTCCTGGTTGCACAGGAAGAGATTCCTGCGCTGGGTCACACTGCGATCATTGATGTGGGCAGAAATGCAACCTGCACCAATTCCGGTCTGACCGACGGCAAGCACTGCACCGTCTGCGGCCAGATTCTGGAGGCTCAGGAATTCGTTCCTGCCACCGGCCACAGCTTCGGCCAGTGGACCACCGTTAAGGAAGCTACCCGCACCGATGCCGGTCTGGAGACCCGCACCTGCGCCTGTGGCATGACCGAGATCCAGGAGACCGCACCTTTGGGCGGCACTTCTCCTGTTCTGACTGTGGTGATTGCCATTGTCGCACTGGGTGCCGGTGCTGCTGTGATGTTCTTCTTCATGAAGAAGAAGCTGATCTGAGCAAGATCAAACAGCAAGTATCTCCCATAAACCCAATGAAGCCCCGGGCCATGAACTGCCCCAGTTTATGCGGACAGCACAAAAAAGCCCCTATGTAGGTAATATTAAGTTTTAAGCGGAGTGGCGCAGCGTTAGCGGCGCCACTCCAGTTTTATTCTGGATGCGCTCGTGGTTGTAGAAGTGGATGTATCTGTCAATCAGATCGTTTGCTTCCTCGAATGTTTTTGGCTTGTGCCGGTAGATACACTCTGTTTTCAAAATAGAGAAGAAATTTTCTGCCATAGCATTGTCATATGGGTTACCTTTGCTTGACATTGATGGCGTAATACCGTAAGATTGAGTTAGGTTAAAATACCCGTGTGAAGTGTATTGAAACCCTTGGTCGCTGTGGAGCTGCAACTCCGCAGCGACTCTCTTTTTCTCTTTCTTCATTGCCAGCCGGATCGTATCCAGGACAAGGTTAACCGTTTGTTGTGTCGCTGTCTTATATGCTACAATGCTGTTGTCATACAGATCCCGGATCATAGACAGATACAATACGCCCTCTTTGGTATGGATATATGAAATGTCTGTAACCCATTTCATATTTGGCCTATCTGCTCGAAACTGCCGTTTCAATAGATTTTCGTATTTATGTACCTGCTGACCAAGATTTACCCACTTTCGTCTGCGGCGGATCTCTGATAAAAGACCATACTTTTTCATAATTCTAAGCACAGTTTTTGGATTTCTCTCAATATTTCTATCTTTCAGCCATTTCCAGATCCGTCTGTAACCGTAAGTCTTGTCTGTCTTATTCTGACATTCCTTGATTATCTCTGCTAGCTTCGCATCATGCTCCGGCTTGCCCATCCGCCGCACATAATCGTAATAACCGCTGCGAGACACCTCAAAGAACTTGCACATAACAGACACAGGGTATTCGTCACGGTGACGATAGATAACGGCGTACTTTGCTTTCGGCCTCACTTCCTTTCTGTGGACTGCAGAAAATCCCGCAATAGCTTATTTTCCATGCGTAAGCGCCTTAACTCCGTTTCGATATTCTGTTTTGGTGCTTGTCCATCCTTTCGTGGTCTACCTTTCGGCTTGGGTATTCTGTTAGATAATATACTCTGCCGTTTGTTGTACCGGTTGATCCAGTTCTTAATCTGGACCTTTTCCAGGAAAAGCTCATCTGCTATCTGCTGTCTCGTCATCCCAGCTTCGCGTAGCCGTATGATCTCCGGTTCAAATAATTCGATGTTTGTCCATTTTCTTTTGCTCATAACAATACCCCCTTATGTAGGTATATTATCCTACATAAGGGGGCTGTTTGTCTATTGTCCAGTTTTACTGGTTCTGTTCA
>JBGVMD010000061.1:0-5767 GCA_045124575.1 Faecousia sp. | reverse complement strand
CCAGTGCTCACACTGGCGTGGCAATCCCCCGGATGAAAGATGCAACGAAACGATGCGTTTGGGACAAGTATTTCCTCGTTACCGGGGGATCCCCACACCATCCTGCGGGATGGTTCGGGATGACACCGTTTATTTCGTGACTGCTCTAACAGCCCGACAAACTGCAATTTGATTCTTTTTCAAAGGATTTTCTCCAAAACCCTTTTCAAAGCATCGGAAATATAGTAAACTAACAAGAGAACAAATGCTGTCCCACCACCATAGAATATTTTGAGGTGGGCGTGATGTTTTGGTATGTGATTATCGGTTTTTTGGCTGCTTTTGGAGCGTTGTGTGCCCTATGGAGTTTGCTGGGCGCGTGGCTGACGGACGCCACGCCCTGCCGTATCGTCCTTTTTCCTGCCCCCGGCAGGGAGGAGACCGCCGCCCATCGGTATCTTTGGTTGCGGCAGCTGGGACTGATCAGAGGCCAGATTACCCTGGTGTGTGATACATTGCCTACCCAGATCCCCGCCGGCGTGGAATGCCTGACTTGGGAGGCATATTGCCAACAATTGGAACAGGAGAGAGAAACTTGACGGAAGCTGAGATTTTGCAGGGCACCATCGGTGCCGTTGTCTTTCAAAATTATGATAATGGCTATGCGGTGATCCGTCTGCGCTGCAGTGATGGTCAGACGGTGACCGTGGTGGGCACCATCCCCATGGCTGCCGTTGGAGAACGGCTGATGGTTACAGGCAAGTGGACCAGTCATGCCAGCTTCGGCCGTCAGTTTGAGGCAGAGTTTTTGGAGCGCCTCATGCCCCAGACTAGCACAGAGATTCTGGGCTATTTGTCGGGACGCATCATCAAGGGCATTGGCCCTCACACCGCTGCCCGCATTGTGGAACGCTTTGGGGATAAAACCTTGCTGGTCATGGAACAGCAGCCCCATCGTTTGGCAGAGGTGCCCGGTATCTCCAGCACCAAGGCCAGGGCTATTGGGGAGGAATTTAAGCTGCGGGTGGGCATGCGCCATCTGATGGAATTTTTTGCCGCCCACCAACTGCCGTCGGAGCTGGCGCTGCAGGTATACAAACTCTATGGCGAGCAAGCGGTGGAGCTATTATACGACGATCCCTATTTGCTGATGGACATGGATGCCCCCTTTGGGGCGGTGGACCGTTTCGCCATTGAACTGGGGGTTTCGGCCAACGACAATCGACGGGTCGAGGCTGGCGTCCTGTTTGAACTGCGTTATAATCTCACCTCCGGCCATAGTTTCTTGCCGGAGGACAAGCTGATTGCCGCCACTGCCACATTACTAACGGTGGATGAGGAGGATGTTTCCGCTGCCGTACAGCGGCTGCTGGAAGCAGACCGCCTGGTGCGGGATAGCTTGGCCGGATTGACCCTATTATACCTGCCCGAACTGCACGAAGCCGAGCAATATATCTGCGCCCGTTTGCAGCAAAGTACAAAACTACAGTTTCCGCCCGAACCGGGACTGGAAACCATGCTGTCGCTGGCCCAGCAGGAATGCGGCCTGCATTACTCGGATAATCAATGCCAGGCCATCCGGGAAGCGGTGCACAGCGGGCTGTTGCTGCTGACCGGCGGACCGGGCACCGGCAAGACCACGGTGCTCAATGGTGTCCTGTCGGTGTTCCGGCAGATGGGCCTGCGCTGTGTGCTGGCCGCTCCCACCGGCCGTGCCGCCCAGCGAATGACGGAGGTGACGGGGCAGGATGCTTCCACCATCCATCGCCTGCTGGAAACCACCATCGATCCCAATTCGGGTATGATGCATTTCCTCCGGGATGAAAGCAATCCCTTGAAGGCGGATGTGGTCATCGTAGATGAAATGAGCATGGTGGATGTGCAGCTACTTCACAGCCTGCTGCGGGCAGTGCCTGCCAAAGCACGGCTGATTTTCGTGGGCGACCCGGATCAGCTGCCGCCTGTGGGACCCGGCTCGCCTTTTGCCGATTGTCTGGGCAGCAATGTGATTCCATCCATTCGTTTGACGGAAATTTTTCGCCAGGCGCAGCAGAGTTTAATCGTTATGAATGCCCACCGTGTCAACCAGGGGTTGCTGCCGGAGCTAAAAAACGTCAAAAGTGACTTTTTCTTCATTCGCTGCCGCTCCGAGCAAGAGGTTTCTGCCACCGTGCGGGATCTGTGCAGCACCCGTCTGCCCAAAAACATGGGTATTCCTTCGGAGCAAATTCAGGTACTCACCGTCACCCGCAAGGGCGGTGTAGGCACTTGGGAATTAAACCGCCAGTTGCAGCATGCCCTCAATCCCGCAACTCTCACCAAAAAGGAGCGCCAGTGGGGAGAGTTTACCTTCCGGGAGGGCGACCGGGTCATGCAGATCCGCAATAATTACGATATCATGTGGCGGCGCGCCGATGGCAGCGCTGTAGGAACCGGCATTTTCAACGGTGACATCGGCATTATCCGATCCATTGACGCCGGCACAGAAACTATGACCGTCTTGTTTGATGACAGGCAGGTGGACTATGACTTTGCCCAATTGGGCGAATTGGAACCTGCCTATGCCCTGACGGTCCATAAGAGCCAGGGTAGCGAGTACCGGGCTGTGATTCTGCCTGTGTGGAATGGCTCACCCTATCTACTTAGCCGCAGCGTGCTCTACACCGCCATCACCCGTGCCCGGGAAATGATTGTGTTGGTTGGCAGGGAAGAGGTGGTAGCCGCCATGACAGAAAACGCCAAGAAAAACCGCCGCTACACCGGCCTGAAGCTGCGGCTGCAGGGGAGATGAGCATGAAATTATTTCACCGCCTTAGCCAATGGCTGTATCCACCAAAATGTGTGCTCTGCGGCCGTATATTGGAAAAGAACGAAACCGATCTTTGCCATGAGTGCCGTGTCCACGCCCCGGAATGCCCTGTGCTGAATTCAAAATATCCCTACTTGAACAGTTGGGTGGCGTTGTGGTATTATGAAGACACGGTACGCCGCAGCTTGCTGCGGTATAAGTTCTACGGCAAACGGGGCTATGCCGATGCCTACGCCCGGATGCTGGGCATGAAGCTGATGAAAGAAGAGAAATTGGATTTTGACATCCTCACCTTTATCCCCATCAGCCCCAAACGCCGCCGCAAGCGTGGCTTCGATCAGGTGGAACTGCTGGCAGAAAAACTGGGCCGGGAAATCGGAAAAACGCCCCAGCCCCTGCTGAAAAAGATCCGTGATAATCCTGCCCAGTCCGGTATCGTGGGACAGGCCGAACGCCGGGCCAATGTGCTGGGCGTGTATGAAGTTTTACAGCCGGAACTGCTGGAGGGCAAACGGATACTCCTGCTGGATGACATCATTACCACCGGTGCCACCGCCTCCGAATGTGCCAGGGTGCTGCTGACAGCAGGGGCAAAGGAAGTACATTTTGCCGTTATTGCCGCGGCACGACAACATAAGAAAGTGAGCTGATGATTTTATGCAGCTTTTTGCAAATGATTTGGGCGTAGATCTGGGCACCTCCAATGTGCTCATTTATGTGGAGGGCAAAGGCGTGGTGGTGCGGGAACCGTCCGTCGTCGCCATGGATAAAAACAGCGGCCGCATCCTTCAGGTGGGCACAGAAGCCCGCAATATGCTGGGTCGCACCCCCGGCAATGTGGTTGCCATGCATCCGCTGAAGGAAGGCGTGATTTCCGACCATTCCATGACGGTGCGGCTGCTCACCGCCCTGTTCCGTCGCGCCGGACAGAAATCTCTGCTCAGTAAGCCCCGGGTCATTATCTGCGTGCCCAGTGGCGTGACAGAGGTGCAGGAACGCACCGTCATCAATGCCGCCATCGAAGCCGGCGCCCGCCGGGTATACCTGATCGAAGAACCTCTAGCAGCTGCCCTGGGCGCCAATTTGGACATTAGCGGCCCCAAGGGACAGATGGTGGTAGACATCGGTGGTGGCACCACCGATGTGGCCGTGCTGACACTGAATGCTGTGGCGGTTTCTTCCTCCATCAAGGTGGCAGGCGACAGCTTTGACGAAGCCATTGCCCGTTATGTTCGCCGGCGTCACGGCGTGATCATTGGCATGACTACCGCCGAGGATATCAAGATAAAAATCGGCTCTGTCTGGGAGCGCCCGGAGGAAATTACCGCCACCATCCGTGGCCGGGATGCAAAAACCGGCATGCCCCGGGAAGTGGTGCTGACCTCCACAGAGATCTTCGAAGTTCTGCGCCGTCCGGCACGACAGATTGCCGAAGAGGTGGTGTCTGTGCTGGAAGACGCTTCTCCGGAACTGGTCAGCGACATCGCGGGAAGCGGCATCACCCTCACCGGCGGCAGCAGCCAGCTCTGGGGTATGGCCCAGCTGATCGAAAGCCGTACTGGCATCGCCTGCACCATTGCCGACGACCCGGATTCCTGCGTGGCCTATGGCTGCGGCAAGAGCCTGACTTGGATGAACCACATGAGCGAAGGCGTTATCAACATTGCCAAAAAGCGATTGATGCGTACATAAAAACAAGGAGCACACCCCAAAGGGTGTGCTCTGTTTGTTAGTCAGCGGTGGTGCGATAAACTGGCCCTTCTGCTTTGCAGCCGCCGTCCCGGTCACAGCCGGTGGAGGAGAACTGCTGGGCAGGGAAGGGGATGCGGCTGAACATTTCGCAGGGATCCTCGGCACAGCCCGGCGCATCGCAGCATTCCCGGCAGGGCACAGCGTAATCGGCCATGGGCACCACCAGCTGGGTATCCCGCTCCAGCCGCACGATGGAGAATTGCCCCAGAGTCACAAACAGCCGCCGCTGATCCCCAGACAGCACCAGTTCGTCGTCAAACAGCTCCCGGATATAGCCCGGGATCTGTACCGTTGCTTGTTCCTTACAGGTGCACTCACACACATCCCGCACCTTGCTGCTGAGCACCATGGGGTCCAGCACTTCCACCACAGCGGTGGGACGGTTGGCAGAGTAGGCCGTAATCCCGTCGGATGCGCCCATGCGGGTGCTGCTGGTGAATACATGGGCCTTGCTGTCTTCGCCGCACAGCACTACCCGCTTGGAGAACACCACCAAGCCACTCAGCGGCACCGGCCGGGCAGAGCCTACGATGGCATCGGCCAGAATGCGGTAATAGAATGTGATGTCGATGCAGTAGTGATTGCGGTCAAATGCCACCGGCTCCACATCAATATAAGCGTAAAGCAGGTCGGCGCAGCGCACTTTGGCACCGGCGGCACAGTCCAACTGATTTTGGGAAGCTGTCGTCAGATATACCCGCAGATCTTCGATGCAGTCTTTGTCACGGCAGGCATCCGTGATCTTCTTGGTGTGTATAGACATCGCCTGCTGCGTGCTGTCCGGGCCGCAGCGTGCCGTGTCCTGATTTCGTTCAGACATATCAATACCTCCATTCTTTATAAGCGGAGACGCTTATAGGACAGTTTATGCACCCCCACCCCGAAAGTGCGAGCAATCCCACCAGCAGTTGTCATTGTGAGGAGCGGAGCAACGTGGCAATCTGTGCCTAACGCCGCAGGCGTAAAAGCCTCCCTTGTGCAAAGGGAGGTGGCACGGCGAAGGCGTGACGGAGGGATTGCCCTGTGCTGGATCTGCTGCACCCCAGACAACAGCTTGATTTCTGTGCACTATTAAAGTATAATTCTGTTAGACAAATCTAGCTAATGTTTGTCAAGCCTAAATTTTGCGCTGTTTCTCTGAAAAAAGGCGCAGAAAGTTAACCCACCAGATTGCGGGCTTTAAAAATTCGTGTATAATGAAAGAGATCTACTGGTAGAGTTCCATCG
>JBGVMD010000060.1:0-2622 GCA_045124575.1 Faecousia sp. | reverse complement strand
ATTCCGCAGAATGGTGTGGCAATCCCCAAAGGTATGGGGTTACTTTTTCGGCAGGTTCCCCCTTGAAACTGGGGGATTCCCACGCCAGTTTGAGAACTGGCTCGGAATGACAGCGTTTATTAGGCTGCACCTCCCACTGCCCGATAAATTCCAATTTAGCCTTCGTCCGTAAACAGCAGCAAACTGACCCAGGTCACCAAATTTTCTCCGGAGATAAAGGGAATGCCCAATTCCTCCATGGCCGGCACCACATTGATGCCGTGGCTTTCTACGCAGGGGTGCATCCGTCGGCGATAGTTTTCATCTCTGTTTGTAGTCGTCTATCAACAGTGCAATATGTGAAACAACTCTTGTCGGCAAACCACTAACATCAAGCTGTATTTTCTCATCCAATCCCAGCAGATAATCCGTCGTAACATGGAACACTTTTGCTAAGCGAATCAACATATCAATCGAAGGCTGTACATTCTCATTTTCCCAATTTGAGACCGTCTGCTTCGCCACACCCAGCTTTTTTGCTAGAATAACTTGATTCCACCCTAAATTTGTCCTCTGCTCCATAATTCGCTGTCCTAGCATCGTTTTCACCTCTTTGGCAAATATTACAATACTATTATCAGCGGACACTTGACTTTTAATAAATACTATTGTATCTTAGTATTGGACGCCAGTCTACTATTAAAAGGAGTTTGCAAAATGGAAAAGAAAAAAATTTACCTGTGCATTACTGTCGCCTTGTTTTTATTGGCAGTCATCCTTGCCTTTAGCGGTGCTTTACTTTCCTCCACCATCTACAACGGAGAAATTCCTTTGGGTATCGGCAAACATGTTTTTGTGATTACCCTGATTGCGCTGTTTGCAACTATCCCCCTCTTTCTCTATGTAAAAACTGTCACAACAGATACCGGCATCTCCACAATGCAGTATGCTGCGCTCGGTGGCGTTGCGCTTTCCGGATTTCTCTTTGCGCTTGCATCTGGCTATCAGGGAAGGGCCGCTTTTCTCCTCGATTACTACAATGATATCAGATCACAACCTGCATGGTACGCCGGAGATGTATTGGGTTCCAGTTGGTTTCCTACCATTCCCGGCGTTGCCAGCGGCTATTCCAGCGTGGGCACAACTTGGTATATCATCACTTGCCTGGTCATTGTAGGCACTGTTGCGGTTGCCGTCAAAGTGTTTCCGAAAGAAAAGTAGATACAATTGGGAGTGGTTTTTCCACTCCCAATTATTATTCGATAAACATAAGTAAGCTGACCCAGGTCACCAAATTTTCTCCGGAGATAAAGGGAATGCCCAATTCCTCCATGGCCGGCACCACATTGATGCCGTGGCTTTCTACGCAGGGGTGCATCCGCTCCGGGAAGCGGCAGGGCTGTCCATCCAAATAAGCGCAGCGTTCACATTCAGCGCAGGCCTCGGTGGACAGAATATACGGCGCAATCCCCTGCCGCCGCAGCAGATCCGCAATTTCATTGGTAAGCCGCTCATGCTCGCCCCGCGTGGACAGAGAATCCTCGATATCCGCAATATCCGCCACCTCCGTGATGGTGGCGATCATCAGGCAGTCGGAAAAAGCAAAACACTTCTTTTGACAGTCCTCCACGGTGCCCACCGCCGGGGGGCAAGCCCAGCTTTTTCCAAACATGGGGCACTCGCTTTGGCAGATGTAACGCACCCGCTGGGTAAAATCCAAGGTCTTCGGGTCAAGAAAGCCATAGGCAAACAGCGGATATTCCGCCAGCTGATTTTCTAAAAGTTCTCTGTTCAGCATCCCAATTCCTCCAAAATTCTCTCACAGCCCTCTGTTAAGTCCGCCCAGGTCTGCGCAAAATCCCCGGTGTACCAGGGGTCTGCCACATCCCGGGAAAGCAGCTTGCGGCATTTTGCTGCATCTGCTCCAAACATCCGCTGTAAATAGCGGGCGTTGGAAGTGTCCATATAGTAAATGTGGTCGTAATATTTAAGTTCCCGGACGGTGATCTGGTGGGCGGCATGGCCATGGCAGGAGATGCCGTGCTTCTGCAGTTCCCGACGGGCAGGGCCATATACCGGCGCTCCAATTTCCTCCCGGCTGACCGCGGCGGATGCAATTTCAAATTCCCCCGCCCTGCCCAATTTGGCCACCATATCCTTCAGCATATACTCACCCATGGCACTGCGGCAAATATTTCCATGGCAGACAAAAAGCACTTTATACATAAACAGCCATCCTTTTGTGTTGTTGCAGATATCATAACACGGAATCGAAAAGATTTCTACACCAATCTGTAAAAAGACGGCGGCCCATCCCGTCGGCAAGAGTTACGCATCTATAGTAGATGACGAAAAAACGGCTTTTGAGCAGCGGAGCAAACACCCGACGATATGAGCATAAAAAACCCGCTACCTCTATTTTAGCTGCGATTGCAGATATGGGAGGGTAGCGGTAATTTATGAGGAAATCTTGATTTCTGTGTGGGATGGGAGTATAATTCAGTTAGACAAATCTAGCTAATGTTTGTCAAGCCTAAATTTTGCGCTGTTTCTCTGAAAAAAGGCGCAGAAAGTTAACCCACCAGATTGCGGGCTTTAAAAATTCGTGTATAATGAAAGAGATCTACTGGTAGAGTTCCATCG
>JBGVMD010000059.1:0-10362 GCA_045124575.1 Faecousia sp. | reverse complement strand
CCAGTGACCGATGTCACTGGTGTGGCAATCCCCAAAGGTATGGGACTAGTTTTCGATCGTTCCCCCCTCTATCCGGGGGATTCCCACGCCAGTGTGCACACTGGCTCGGAATGACACAAAACTTGTAAACAACAATTTATCGTACTAGCTTCCTGAAATACGGAAGGAGTTACATTTTATGAGAAAAATAAAAAATCTCTCTGAATCCAACTTTTTGAAGCTGTTTTTCGGCTTCCTGACCTTGTGTTTTCTAGTGGCATCGGTTTGCATGCCGGACCGCAGCGCTTTGTTCAGCGGCTGGGTGAAAATCCTGCTGTCCCCCTGCAAGGTGACCACCAACTATTTCTGGCTGGGCGGATATGCCGCCACCTTCTTTAATATGGGCATGGTGGGTCTGATGTGTCTGACACTGCTGTGCGTGTTTAAGACCACTGCCAACAATGTCACCACCCTGGCTTTTATCCTCACCCTGGGCTTCGGCTCCTGGGGCATTAATCCGCTGAACAGCATTCCTACCATGCTGGGCGTCTGCCTGTATGCGCTGGTGAAGCGGGAAAAGCTGGGAACACTGGTGAATGCCATGATGTTCTCCACCGGCATTGCCCCGCTGATTTCCGATCTGCTTTTCCGCTACCCCCACGCAGAGGTCATTGGCTTCAATGTGCTGGGTGTGTGCCTGGCTGTGTTTGTGGGCCTGATCATTGGCTTCTTCCTGCCGGCTGGCCTTGCCCATGCCCCCAAGGTGCATAAGGGCTTCAGCCTGTATTCCGCTGCGCTGCCCATCGGCATGACCGCTTTCTTTATGAATGCGGCCCTGTATAAGACCATGGGCTTTGCTCTGCCTGCCGCTCCCGATGCATCCACGCTGACCGGTGTTTTTGCTTCTCAGATGACGGTGAATATCTTCTGCGGCGTGGTGTTCGGCCTGTGCATTGTGTTTGCCTTTATTCTGGGCTGCAGACCCAAGGATTACTGGAACCTGCTGAAGGACCCCGACCAGGTCACCTCCTTCTCCGGCACTTACGGCAACGCCGTGATGCTGATGAATGTGGGCATCTATGGCCTCATGATCCTGGGCTACTACAATGCCATCGGCGTGGGCTTTAACGGTGTTACCTTCGGCATTATCTTCTGTATGCTGGCTTGCTGCAATTCCGGTTCCCACCCCGGCAATGTATGGCCCATTATGGCAGGCTATGTGGTGACGAGCTTCCTCTTTGGATGGGTGTCCTCGCTGCTGGGCGGCAATTTTGCCATGTCTGTCAATGCCCAGGCTATCGCCATCGGTCTGTGCTATGCCAACGGCCTGAGCCCTATTGCGGATAAGTATGGCTGGGGCTATGGTATGGTGGCGGCGGGCCTGCACTATCTGCTGGTTACCTCCGTGCCCAACCTGCATGGCGGCTTCTGCCTGTATAACGGTGGCTTCACCGCCTGCCTGATCTGTCTGGTGATGGTCCCCGAGCTGGAGCGCTTCTTCCATACCAAGCAGGAGCGTAAGGCCTCTCGCCTGGAAAAGGCAGCAAAGTAAAAATCCCTCCTCCGGGGCGCACCAGCGCCCCGGATTTTTTTACATTAAATTGCAGTTTATCGAGCAGATGCCGATCCCTAAGGAGAGTGTCATTGCGAACCATTCCGCAGAATGGTGTGGCAATCCCCAAAGGTATGGGGTTACTTTTTCGGCAGGTTCCCCCTTAAAACTGGGGAATTCCCACGCCAGTGTGCGCACTGGCTCGGAATAACAGCGTTTATTAGGCTGCACCCCCCACTGCCCGCCAAACTGAAATTTGTCGTTTTTCTATCGTTGCGTTGGTCTTGCCCCTATGGTATAATAGCGGAAAATCTACTTTTCGGAGGCATGTATGGCGCTGTTTGTTCGTCACGATAAGACCCCTCTGGGGATCTATGTGCATATTCCTTTTTGCCGCAGCAAATGCCAGTACTGCGACTTTTATTCTTTGTCCGATGCCCGGGAGCGTGTGATGGACGATTACCTGCGGGCCATTTGCACCCACATCCGGGAGGCAGGCCCGCTGGCCCCGGCATACCGGGTGGACACCGTCTACTTTGGCGGCGGCACCCCCAGCTATTTCGGCGAGGCGGGGATCGCCACCATTATGAATACCATTCGCAAGCATTTTGACGTGGACTCAAACGCGGAAATTACCTTTGAGGCCAACCCCGATTCCGTCACCCCTCGGCTGCTGCGGCGGCTGCGGGCAGAGGGTTTTAACCGGGTGAGCCTGGGCATTCAGACCGATGACGATGCCATTTTGCGGGACATTGGCCGCCCCCACACTTATCGCCAGGCTATCCAGGCGGTGAAACAGATCCGCCAGGCGGGATTTGAGAATCTGTCGGTGGATCTGATGTACGGTCTGCCGGGTCAGACCTTGGAGGGCTGGAAGAAAACGGTGGAAAATGTGATGCAGCTGCAGCCGGAGCATATCAGCTGTTACGGCCTGAAGCTGGAGGAGGGGACACCTCTCTATGCCCGCCAAAATGAATGCAATCTGCCCGATGATGACCAGCAGGCAGATATGTATTTGGCGGCGGTGGAATTGCTGCAGCAGAAAGGCTACCGCCAGTATGAAATTTCCAATTTTGCCCAGCGAGGCATGGCATCCAAACACAATTTGAAATATTGGAACGGCGGGGAATATCTGGGCTTTGGTCCGGATGCCAGTTCCGACTTTGCCGGCAAGCGGTTTTCTATGATCCGGGATATCCGGACGTATATCAGCGGCGTGACCTCCGGCGGACAGGTACTGCGGGAGAGCCAGGAACTGCAGAGCCGCGACCGGGCAGGGGAGTATTTGATGTTGCGGCTGCGCACCAGTGCCGGCATCAGCCGGGAGGAATATGAGAAGCGGTATTTGCTGTCCTTTGACCCGCTGGCGAAGATTTTGGATTTGGCATGCCAACATCACCTGGCTCAGCACAATGGTCACGGCAGCTACCGATTGACCCCGGAGGGCTTCTTGGTGTCCAATTCCATTTTGAGCGACTTGCTGCTGGCCCAGGAAACCTCTGAAACCATTGGCACACGATTGTAAATTGCGGTTTATCGAGCTGGTGCAAAAACTGTGTCATTGCGAGGAGGCATAGCCGACGTGGCAATCCCCCGGTCAAAAAGGACAACAAAATGATGCGCTCGGGGCAGGCTTTCCCTCGTTACCGGGGGATCCCCACACCGTCCTGCGGGATGGTTCGGGATGACACCGTTTATTTTGTGGCTGCCCCAACAGCCCGACAAAGTGAAATTTGCCAATTCATAAATAATTTACGGGTTTTGACAAAATTCCCCTTGCAATTTGGGAAGAATTGTATTATGATAGCTTAGCACTCGAAAGCAAAGAGTGCTAAACCGAAAAATAGAGCAGGGGGGACATCCCAAACCTGCGGACAATGATATAGAGTATGGAGGAACCAAACATGACATTCAAGCGCATTATGGCAGACAATGTGCTGCTGAAGCAGAAGGAAGCCAAGGAGACCACCGCATCCGGCATCATCCTGGCAACCACCAATAAGGAAAAGCCCGCTATTTACGAAGTGGTGATGGCTGGCCCCGACGCTGCCGACCTGAAGGCAGGCGACCTGGTGGTGGTGGGCAAGTTCACCGGCACCGATATCACCCTGGACAAGGTGGATTACAAATTTGTGAAGCTGGAAGAGATTCTGGCTGTCGTTGGCGAATAAGGAGGAAAACGAACCATGGCAAAGATGATTGTTTACGGCGAGGAAGCCCGTAAGAAGCTGCAGTCCGGCATCGACCAGCTGGCCGATACCGTTAAGGTTACCCTGGGCCCCAAGGGCAGAAATGTTGTTCTGGGCAAGAAGTACGGTGCACCCCTGATCACCAACGACGGCGTTACCATCGCCAAGGAGATCGAGCTGGAGGATGCCTTTGAGAACATGGGCGCCCAGCTGATCCGTGAAGTGGCTACCAAGACCAATGACATCGCCGGCGACGGTACCACCACCGCTACCGTTCTGGCTCAGGCTATCACCCGCGAGGGTCTGAAGAACCTGTCCGCCGGTGCCAACCCCATCGTTATGCGCAAGGGCATCGAGAAGGCTGTGGAAGCCGCTGTGGAGGCCATCAAGGCCAATTCCGTGCCTGTTTCCGGTTCCGATGACATTGCCCGCGTCGGCACTGTTTCCTCCGGCGACGAGTCCATCGGCCGTCTGATCGCCGAGGCTATGGAGAAGGTGGGCACCGAGGGTGTCATCACCATTGAAGAGAGCAAGACCGCCGAAACCGGCCTGGATGTGGTGGAAGGCATGCAGTTCGACCGGGGCTATATCTCCCCCTACATGGTCACCGACACCGACAAGATGGAGGCTGTTCTGGACGATGCCTACATCCTGCTGACCGATAAGAAGATTTCCTCCATTCAGGAGATCCTGCCCATCCTGGAGCCCATCGTCAAGGCCGGCAAGAAGATGATCATCATTGCCGAGGATGTGGAGGGCGACGCTCTGGCTACCCTGCTGGTGAACCGCCTTCGCGGCAATTTTAACTGCGTCTGCGTCAAGGCCCCCGGCTTCGGCGACCGTCGCAAGGAGATGCTGCAGGATATGGCCGTCCTCACCGGCGGTACTGTGATCTCCAGCACGCTCAACATGGAGCTGGCAGATGCCCAGCTGACCGATCTGGGCCGTGCTCGTCAGATCGTTGTCACCAAGGACAACACCACCATCGTCGACGGTTTCGGCGCTGCCGAGGCCATCGCTGCCCGTGCTCATGAGATCCGCTCCGCCATCGCCACCACCACTTCTGACTACGACCGTGAGAAGCTGCAGGAGCGTCTGGCAAAGCTCTCCGGCGGCGTTGCCGTCATCAAGGTTGGCGCCCAGACCGAGGTTGCCATGAAGGAACAGAAACTGCGCGTGGAGGATGCACTGAACGCCACCCGTGCCGCTGTGGAAGAGGGCATCGTGGCCGGCGGCGGTACCGCTCAGGTCAATGCCATTGCTGCTGTGGAAAAGCTGATCGCCAAGCTGTCCGGTGATGAAAAGACCGGCGCCAAGATCATCGCCACCGCTCTGCAGGCTCCCATCCGCCAGATCGCCGAGAACGCCGGCGTGGACGGCAGCGTGGTGTATGAGAAGATCCGCTCTTCCAAGAAGGTGGGTTGGGGCTACAATGCCTACACGGAGCAGTTTGTGGATATGATCGCAAACGGCATCGTCGATCCCACCAAGGTCACCCGTTCCTCTTTGGAGAATGCCGCTTCCATCGCTTCCTGTGTGCTGACCACCGAGAGTTTGGTGGTCGACAAGCCCGATCCTGCCGGTGACGCTGCTATGGCAGCTGCCGCAGCCCAGGGCGGTATGTACTAAGAAAATACTTGGAAGGCCGCAGGGAACCCCCTGCGGCCTTTTAAATTGGAATTTATCGGGCTGGTGCAAAAACTGTGTCATTGCGAGGAGGCGTAGCCGACGTGGCAATCCCCCGGTCAAAAAGGACAACAAAACGATGCGCTCGGGGCAGATTTTCCCTCGTTACCGGGGGGATCCCCACACCATCCTGCGGGATGGTTCGGGATGACACCGTTTATTTTGTGGCTGCTCCAACAGCCCGATAAACTGAAATTTACGCCAATGGGGTACCGGGGGTTTGTCACATCTTGCTGAGGTTTGGCGGAAATAATATCCAAAATTGTGCAAAAGCACCATATCTTCTGTGAGAATTTAGATACTTTTCCCCTTTGCTATTCGGATTAAATGTGGTATGATATTCATGGGTATGCCCTGGGATAGGGAAACTATGCCCAAATGAACAATTGCACGCGAAAGGAGAAATGAGATGAGCGTCTCTTTAAGCGAATTTATCTATCATTTCCATAACGGTTCTTCTACCCATGCCTTTGAGCACATGGGCTGCCACCCCGAGGAACGGGAGGGCGTGCCCGGCTTTGTGTTCCGTGTCTGGGCGCCCAACGCGCGGCGGGTCAGCGTGGTGGGTGACTTTAACTTCTGGAACGGGGAAGACTTGCCCATGCACAAGATTTCGGGCGGTATTTGGGAAACCTGGAGCCCCAATCCCCAAGTCGGCCAGGCTTATAAATTCCTGGTGGAGGGTGCCCACGGTCAGATCGTCCATAAGGTGGATCCCTATGCCTATCGTGTCCAGCTGCTCCCCGATACTTCCGGCGTGATTTGGCAGCAGGACAATTACCAGTGGCACGACAAGGCCTGGTTTGCTCGCAACGGCCGCAAGGATCCGCTGAAGAGCCCCATGAATATCTATGAATTGCACATTGGTTCCTGGAAGCGTAAGGAAGACGGCACCTGTTATACTTATGCGGAGATTGCGCCCATGCTGGCCGAATATGTCAAGGAGATGGGCTTTACCCATGTGGAAGTCATGCCTGTGGCGGGCTACCCCTTTGATCCCAGCTGGGGCTATCAGGTCACCAATTACTATGCCCCCACCTCCCGCTACGGCAATCCCGATGAGCTGAAGGTGCTTGTGGATACCCTCCACCAAGCCGGCATCGGCGTACTGCTGGACTGGGTACCCGCTCATTTCCCCAAGGACCTGTACGGCCTTTACGAGTTCGACGGCACCTGCTGCTACGAGCTTTCCGACCCCCAGATGAACGAGCATCCCGACTGGACCACCCGTATTTTCGACTTTGGCAAGCCCGAGGTCAAGAGCTTCCTGATCTCCTGCGCGGTGTATTGGCTGAAGGAATTCCATTTCGACGGCCTGCGGGTGGATGCGGTCAGCAGTATGGTGTATCTGGACTACAGCCGCGCCAACTACCGGCCCAATAAATATGGCGGCCGGGAAAATTTGGAGGGCATCGAGTTCCTGCGTCAGCTCAACACCGCTTGCTTTGCCGTCCGAAAGGGCACCATCATGGCGGCGGAAGAGAGCCACGCTTTCCCCATGGTCACCGGTCCTGCCTACGACGGCGGTCTGGGTTTCCTTTTCAAGTGGAACATGGGCTGGATGAACGATACGCTGAAATATATGAAGGAAGACCCGGTCTACCGCAAGTATAACCACGACCGCATGACCTTCCCCATGGCTTACGCCTTCTCCGAGAATTTTATTCTGCCCCTTTCCCACGACGAAGTGGTACATATGAAGGGCAGCCTCATCAACAAAATGCCCGGCGACTATTTCTGGAAATTTGCCAATCTGCGGCTGCTGCGGGGCTACCAAATGACCATGCCCGGCAAGAAGCTCAGCTTCATGGGCAACGAATTCGGCCAGTTCATCGAATGGAATTTCCAGAAGGAGCTGGACTGGCTGCTGCTGGACTATGGAATGCACCAGAAGATGCAGCAGTTTACCAAGGATCTCAACCAGTTCTATCTGGACAACCCCTGCTTGTGGACAGAGGATGGCAGCTGGGACGGCTACCAGTGGGTGCAGCCGGACGATCAGGACAATTCCATCTTCGCCTGGCGCCGTATCGACCCCAAGACCAAGAAGGAACTGCTCATTGTGCTGAATATGACCCCGGTGGATCGCTTCGATTACACCCTGGGACTGCCTTCCAAGGGCGTTTGGGAGCCGGTATTTAGTTCCGATGACGGAAAGTACGGCGGCACCGGCACCTTCCTGACCGAGACGGTTGCCGAGAAGGGCCAGTTCCGGGAATATCAGTACCGAGCCAATTTCCATATCCCGCCCATGTCTGTTACCATTTTCCGCAAAAAGCCCCCGGTGCGGAAAACCAAAAAGTGTGAGTAAATGTAAAAACATTCTACATAAGGAGTAAAAGCTATGTATTTTCAGAAAAAGCGCGTGATCGCCATGCTTCTGGCCGGCGGCCAGGGCAGCCGCCTGCATGTCCTGACCCGGAACACCGCAAAGCCCGCCGTTCCCTTTGGCGGCAAGTACCGCATCATCGACTTCCCCCTCAGCAACTGCGTCAACTCCGGCATTGATACCGTGGGTATTCTGACCCAGTATCAGCCTCTGGAGCTGAACGAGTACATCGGCAACGGCCAGCCTTGGGGTCTGAACAAGACCCATTCCTGCGCCCAGGTGCTGCCTCCCTATGAGCGTAACGACAAGAAGTCCGGCTGGTACGAGGGCACTGCCAACGCCATCTACAAGAACATTGACTTCGTGGATCGTTTCGATCCCGATTACGTGGTAGTTCTCTCCGGTGACCACATTTACAAGATGGACTACAACGCCATGGTGGAGTACCACATCGCCAACAATGCTGCCTGCACCATCGCTGTCCGTAATGTGCCTCTGGCAGAAGCCTCCCGCTTTGGCATTCTGAATACCAACCCCGACAACTCCATCTACGAGTTCGAGGAGAAGCCTGCCAAGCCCAAGTCCACCAACGCTTCTATGGGTATCTACTGCTTCAACTGGAAGGTGCTGCGGGAAGCTCTGATCGCTGACGAAGCTGACCCCAACTCCTCCAAGGACTTCGGCAAGAACATTATCCCGGGCCTGCTGAACGCCGGCTTCAAGATGATGGCCTACAACTTCGATGGCTACTGGAAGGACGTGGGTACCATCGACTCCCTGTGGGAAGCCAATATGGAACTGCTGGGCAAGAACCCCGAGTTCGAGATCCGCGGCGAAAAGTCCAAGATCTACGCCCGTAACAGCGCATTGCCCTCTTCCTACATTGATGAGAGCGCCAAGATTGCCGGTGCCTTCGTGGCAGAAGGCTGCGAGGTCTACGGCACTGTGAAGCATTCCGTCATCTCCGTGGGCTGCACCATCGGCAAGGGCGCCCTGGTGGAAGATTCCGTGGTCATGCCCGGTGTTGTGATCGAGGACGGTGCCATCGTCCGTCATGCCATCCTGGGTGAAAATTCCCGTGTTTGCAAGAACGCTGTGGTGGGCGGCGCATTCGCTGAAGGCGAGCAGAAGAAAATCTCCGTCACCTCCAAGGGCTCGGTTGTGGAAACTGTGCTGCTGCCCGGTGACATGGTGTAAGGGAGGAAATAAACATGAGTGTAATGGGTATTATTTTTGCTAATGATGTGACCATCGATGCGCTGACACAGAAGCGCACCATGGCATCCCTGCCCTTTGGCGGCCGTTATCGTCAGGTGGACTTCCACCTGAGCAATCTGGCTGCTGCCGGCATTCAGCATGTGGGCATCGTTTCCCGCAGCAACTATCAGTCCCTGATGCACCACGTGGGCTCCGGCGAAGAGTGGGGTCTGGAACTGGGCGAGGGCGGTCTGGAGTTCCTGACTCCCTATGCTCTGGGCAATGCTGATAGCTACCGCGGCAAGCTGGAGAACCTGAATGCTGTTCTGGATTTCCTGAAGTATGGCGAGGATGAGTATGTGGTTCTGACCGACTCCTCCATCCTGACCAATCTGGACGTTGAGGACATCGTCCGCTGCCACAAGGCCAGCGGCAAGGACATCACCATCGTGACCAAGGCCGGCGTAGCCAACGGCAAGAAGGTGCTGGATCTGGCCATCAAGGCAGAAAACGGCGAGATTTCTGACATCGTGGTCAGCTATCCTGCCCCCGAGGGTTACCTGGCATCCATGGACCTGTTCGTGGTTGGCCGTCAGTGGCTGATCGCCAAGGTGCAGGAGCTGGTGGCCCACGATAAGTACCACATGGACCGGGATCTGGTGCTGGGCCAGTGGAACAAGGGTCAGCTGTCCATCAATATCTATGAGTACAACGGCGTGGCACTGTATATTGAGTCCACCGAAGAGTACTTTGCCAACTCTATGGCACTACTGGACAAGGATATCCGTGACGGCATCTTTACCGGCCACCATCCCATCTTCACTAAGGTTCGTGACCGCGTTCCCACCTACTATGGCGAGGACTGCGAGATCGAAAACAGCCTGCTGGCTGACGGCTGCATCATCGATGGCGAGGTGGAGAACTCCATCTTGTTCCGCAATGTGGTGGTAGAGAAGGGCGCCGAGGTGGAGCACTGTGTGCTGATGAATGATGCTGTCATCGGCGAGGGCAGCGAGCTGAAGTATGTCATTCTGGACAAGAATGTCACTGTCACGCCCGGCTCCAAGCTGGTGGGTACTGCCAAGTGCCCCATTATCATCAAGCGGGGTGAAACCGTATGAGAATTGCCGTTTTGGCATCTGAGGGCGCGCCTTACGCCAAATCCGGCGGCCTGGGCGATGTGATGGAGGCACTGCCTGCTGCCCTGAAACGCATTGAGGGCAACGAAGTGGTGCTGATTCTGCCCTACTACAAGAAAATTAAGGAAAATCCTGCGTATCCCACCCAGCGCGTGGCCCATTTCCAGATGGATCTGGGCTGGCGGCAGCAGTATGTGGGTGTGATGAAGCTTTTGAACCGCACCGATGGTGTGCAGGTCTACTTCATCGACAATGACTATTACTTTGGTGGCCGCGACGGCGCCATTTATG
>JBGVMD010000058.1:0-9575 GCA_045124575.1 Faecousia sp. | reverse complement strand
GTGTCATTGCGAGGAGGCGTAGCCGACGTGGCAATCCCCCGGTCGAAAAGGACAACAAAACGATGCGCTCGGGGCAGGTTTTCCCTCGTTACCGGGGGATCCCCACACCATCCTGCGGGATGGTTCGGGATGACACCGTTTATTTTGTGGCTACTCCATCTGTCCGATAAACTTAAATTTGTTTTTCTGCTTTGACAAAACAGGCCGTATATATTTTTATATTTTTGTGGAATTTTTCTTGACTTTCCCCCTACCCCCCAGTAAAATAGTATGCGGTATGGTGTACACTGCCGCAGTTTGGGCTGCTTCAGTGTTTCATGATAACCGGCAAATGCCGGGGTTTACGCGACAGATCGGCAGCATACGGCCTGCCGTGCGCCTTATGGCGTTGATTTTGCACATTTTCCTGCCAATTTCGGCAGTTATTGCCAATGAAACCGCATAGGGCCATTTTTCGCGGCCACCCCTTCAGGCATTGCCAATTCTAATGAAGGAGGTGCGTTGCAGATATTATGGAATTGTATCATTATATTCTGATTGTTGTTGCAGCAGTCGTAGGTATTGTTTTGGGCATTGTTTTCTACGGTCTGAAGGATAAGGAGGCCAAGAAGAGAATCGCCAACGCCGACCTGGAAGCCACCCGCATCGTCAACGATGGCATCCGCAAGAGCGAAAGCAAGACCAAGGAAATGCTGCTGGAAGCGAAGGAAGAGATCCATAGATCCCGCACTGAGTACGAAAAGGAAGTCAAAGAGCGCCGGGCTGAACTGAGCAAACAGGAACGCCGTCTGGAACAGAAGGAAGCCACCCTGGACAAGAAGACCGAAGCCTTTGAAAAGAAGGAAGAGGAACTGGCCAAGAAACTGCAGAAGGTAGCAGAAACCCAGGCTGAGGCAGAAACCGCCAAGGCCGCACAGCTGAAGGCACTGGAGGTCATCTCCGGCCTGACCCAGGAGCAGGCAAAGCAGCACCTGCTGGAGTCCGTGGAGGAGGAAGTCCGCCACGAGACCGCTATGAAGATCAAGGAAATCGAGCAGCAGATGAAGGACGAGGCCGACGATAAGGCCCGGGAGATCCTCTCCATCGCCATTCAGCGCTGCGCCGCCGATCATGCCGCAGAGGCCACCGTTTCCGTGGTTCCCCTGCCCAATGACGAGATGAAGGGCCGCATCATCGGCCGCGAGGGTCGCAACATCCGCACCCTGGAAACCATCACCGGCGTTGACCTGATCATCGACGATACCCCCGAAGCAATCACCGTCAGCAGCTTCGATCCCGTCCGCCGCGAGGTAGCTCGCCTGGCACTGGAGAAGCTGATCACCGACGGCCGCATCCATCCCACCCGCATTGAGGATATGGTGGAAAAGGCTCGCCGGGAAGTGGATCGGGTCATCCGGGAGGAAGGCGAGCGTGCATGCTACGAGACCGGCGTGCACAACCTGAACCCCGAACTGGTGAAGATCCTGGGTCGTCAGAAGTACCGTACTTCTTACGGTCAGAACGTGCTGAACCACTCCATCGAAGTGGCCCACATCGCAGGCCTGATGGCTGCCGAACTGGGCGTGGATGTGGCTATGGCCAAGAGAGCCGGCCTGCTGCATGACCTGGGCAAGTCCATCGACCACGAGGTAGAGGGCAGCCACATTCAGCTGGGTGCCGACCTGGCCCGCAAGTACAAGGAAAATCCTGTGGTGATCAACGCCATTGAGGCCCACCACGGTGATGTAGAGCCCAAGACTGTCATCGCTGTTCTGGTGCAGGCCGCTGACGCTGTGTCTGCCGCCCGTCCCGGCGCAAGACGCGAGAATGTGGAAAACTACATTCGCCGTCTGCAGAAGCTGGAAGAGCTGACCGGTTCCTGGCCCGGTGTTGAGAAGGCATTTGCCATCCAGGCCGGCCGTGAGGTTCGTATCATGGTCAAGCCCGAGGTTGTTACCGAGGACAACATGATCCTGCTGGCCCGGGACATCGCCAAGCAGATCGAGGCCGAGCTGGAATACCCCGGCCAGATCAAGGTGAACGTGATCCGGGAAACCAAGGCTGTGGAATACGCCAAATAAATATCAAAGGGTGCGTTGCAGTTGCAACGCACCCTCTTCTTTTTCCATGGTATTCAAATTTTAGTTTATCGAGGACACACCAACCCAAAGGAGTGTCATTGCGAGGAGCGAAGCGACGTGGCAATCTCCTGCAGAAACCTTCTGATCAGAAAGCACAAATAATCTATGCAGATGCGCACCAATCCCATCCATTGAAAGCAATCTCGGCAACATACGCTGTACCGGGAGATTGCCACGTCGGGCTACGCCCTCCTCGCAATGACATATGTTCGGTGCGCCTCCTGTTCATTTTAACAGCTCAATAAACTCCAATTTATCTCCGCAAAAAATGGGTGCGCCGCAGGCTGCGACGCACCCGTTTTTATTTCGTTTTGACTATGTTTTCTGCCTGTTCCAGCAGCTTTTCAAATTTCAGCCTTCTCTGGCGGCGGTTTAAGCGGTCCGCCACATGGCGCAGCAGCACCGCCCACTGATAAGGGGTCAATTCCCCCTGGATGGGCGCATCCAAATAACTGCATTCCGCCACTATTACCTTGCCAAAGCGGCGGGCAAAGGGCTTTTCCACGCCCAATGCCAGGGCATAGGGCATCAGTTCAAAGAAATAGGCCGGATTCTTTTCCAGGCACTGCTGCATTTCAAACACCGACGAGCGGGTCAGATGATACCTTAGGCCCCGGATTTGGGCCACATATTGCTGGCCTGCCTCACTGCGGCGACCGCCCACAGCAGCCGCAAGACCGATGATTGCTTCGATCGCCACCATCACCACAGCCAGCGTCAGATTGTTCATCAAATAGCCAACGCCTACCCACAACCCGGCACACAGCAGACCCGCCCACAGGGGCAGCTTATTGCCCAAGGGGATGCAACGGCCGCCGGATTGGATCATAAAGCTGAGGCCGCTGCACAGCGCCGCCATGGCCAGCGCCAGCAGCACCGTGCCCGCACCGGCGGTGTACACGCCCTGACTCAGCAGCACACCGCTGCAAGCACCGGCGCAGATACCCAAGATCCGCACGATCCGGGGATTGCCGGAGCGGGAGCGATAGATTTGCCGAAGCAACGGGGATTTTGCTGCCATTTTGCGGCACAGCAGGGCGTAGTGCAGTCCCTGTCCGTCCACTCTCTGCCGCTGTCCAAACAGCGCCCCAAAGCATTTGTTTTCAAAAGAGGATCGCTCCGTGCCCATTTCCATCCGCCGCAGCAGGGTCACTTTGCCCCGGCCATCGGTTTCGATGGTGAGGTAGCCCAATTGGGCCCAGGAAAAGACCATCATGGTTAGATCCATGCCGCAGCCGGTAAGGCAGGTTCCCAAGTCACCGGCGGCCAAACCATCCGGGGGGCTGAAGGAGCGAACCCGGCGGGGGATCACCGGCAGCAGCGCCACCAGATAATACACCGCCGCTGCCGCCAGCAGCGCTACCATCACCGCTTCCCATCCCCCCAGCAGAGGCTCACGAGTCGAAACATGGGGAAACATTTCCCGGTCTGCCCGATAGCGCAGGAGCAGGGTTTCCCGATCCTTCAGGGTCACCTTGCTGCTAGCATACACCGTATTGCCCTGCAGTCGCACATCCAGGCTGGAGAAGATGGATTCTCCATGATAGCCGCTGACAAAGGAGGGCTGTTCCTTCGGTTCTGACGGCAGAGCCACGGCGCAGGAGAAATTTTCCACGGGATAAGGAAAACCGGTGAGCAGGGGCACTTCCAGCCACAGGGCGCCGTTTTTTTCAGTCACGGCATGATCCAGCCGGAAGCTAATCTCCACAGTATGGACACCGGCCCCCATTTGGGGTAATTGCAGCACCAGCTGCTGGCCCTGGGCGGCAGGGGTTTTGTATTTGCCATTGAGACGGATCTCTTTCGCCTGAGCCGGCAGGGACAGGCTTAGTTTTTCTTCCTGCTCCAGCCGCAGCTGAAAGCGCAGCGTTACATAGCAGCTGCCGTCATCCGATACGGCCGCCGAAGCCTGCACCGAGTCCACCCCGGCCGTGGCCCATGCCGGCACGCTGAGCAGTCCTAAGCACAGCAGCACCAACATCACTTTGCAAAGAAATTTCATCCCCCGCCCCCTTTCTTCTTTGTTTTGTTTTATTTTAGCATGGGCAAGGGGCAAATGCAAGTGTTGCCATTTGCCGAAAAATGGGGTAGAATAAAGAAAACAAATTGTAGTTTATTGGGCAGATGCCGATCCCTAAGGAGGGTGTCATTGCGAACCATTCCGCAGAATGGTGTGGCAATCCCCAAAGGTATGGGGTTACTTTTTCGGCAAGTTCCCCCTTGAAACTGGGGGATTCCCACGCCAGTTTGAGAACTGGCTCGGAATGACAGCGTTTATTAGGCTGCACCTCCCACTGCCCGCCAAACTGAAATTTTTCCTTCATATTTTCCCATTCTGTGGACATACTGTTGACAGCACACACAGGAGGATTTTCCATGCGTATCCATAAATTTTCGGCGCTGGTAGCGCTGGCGCTGATGATCTGCCTCAGCGGCTGCATCCCGGCAAACCCCACCACCAGCACACCACCGACCCATCCCCCCCTCACTTTTGAGCAGGGAGAATATTCTGCCGATTTTGCCAAAAGTACCGTCACCGCTGGCGCCTGGGCCACCGCCCTACGGGGGGAAGGCGGCGGCAGCGTCACCTACAACGACACCTATCCCGGCGGCAACGGCACGGACTATTCCGACTCCCGCCACTACACCTACCGGGAATATATTTCCTCCACCGGCGGCATGAAATGGGCCCCCCACACCTGGGAGACCGCTGACGATTCCTATATTCTGGACTACACCACCACCGGCTTTTACCGCTTCGCCCCCAATAAAGACCTAAGCGGCTGGACCATCGTAGACGAAATGGCTCAGGGCGCACCGGAGGATGTGACAAAAGAATATGTGGGCAAATTCGGCATTTCCCAGGAGGATACTGCCCGGGCATTCCGCATTCGGCTCAATCCCAATGCCTGCTGGTCCGACGGTACCCCCATCAATGCCGACACTTATCTATACTCCTATCAGGAACTTCTTCACCCCAAAATGATGAACCGCCGGGCAGACAGCCTGTACTCCGGAGAATTTGCCATTGTGGGCGCCAAGGATTACCTCTACGGCAAGACCGGCTGGGAGAATGTGGGCATTGTGAAAGAGGGGGAATACGCCCTGGTTTTGGTGTCCACCTCCCCCATTGCAGACCCGGAATTCTATGTACCCTACCACCTGACCGCCACATACCTGGTGTATGAGCCTTTGTGGGAAGCCTGCAAGACCGGCTTTGACAAAGAGGGCAATCCGGTCAGTCACACCGGTGACGATGCCGTTTCCATTACCACCAACTACGCTACCTCCCTGGAAACCTCCATTTCCTACGGCCCTTATGTGCTGTCGGGTTTTGAGCAGGACAAGCTGATTACCCTGCGCCGCAACAGCCTTTGGCATGGCTACTCCGACGGCAAGCACCTGGGTCAGTATCAGGCGGATGAAATTTCCTGTCAGGTCATCTCCAATCAGTCCACAGCCCTGCTGGCCTTTTTAAGCGGCGATTTGGACAGCATAGCTTTGTCCTCTGCGGATATGGAAAAATATGCCGCCAGCGAATTTATCCGCTATATTCCCCAAACCTACACCACCAAACTGACCTTCAACACCGACGCCGAGGCCCTGCAAAAACGGGGCAATCAGGTGCTTTCCAATGTGTATTTCCGCAAGGGCTTCGCTTTGGCCATCGACCGCAGCCGGTTTGCCGCGGCCTTCACCTCCGCCGGCGCGCCGGGTTACGGCATCCTCAACGAAATGTATATCCACGACCC
The DNA here is from genome assembly GCA_045124575.1 of Faecousia sp. Lineage (GTDB taxonomy): Bacteria > Bacillota > Clostridia > Oscillospirales > Oscillospiraceae > Faecousia. Next base: position 3,703 of record JBGVMD010000058.1, on the reverse strand, counting down.
CTACACCGGAGAGGCTTATCGTAGCAGCGAAGCGGCCAAAAACGCACTGGTAAGGCTGCAAGGCCTAACCTTTGGCCCGGAGGGAGAATACGAAGATTTGGATGCGGCCTACGCTGCCATCACCGGCTTTGATTTGGAACTAGCCCGGCAGTATATGCAGCTGAGCTATGAGCAGACCACCGCGTCCGGCCTGTACGACGGGGAAAGCCCCATTGTGCTGCAACTTTCCGTGTTCCAAAACGAAGATATTTATGTGCAGATGTACCATTTCCTCCGGGATGCGCTGGAATCTGCTTGCGTAGGCACCGGTTTTGAAGGAAAAGTGAGCCTGAACATGGTGGTAGACGAGGATTATTACGCCACCATGGAATCGGGGCTGACGGACATCATCTTCTCCACCTGGGGCGGCGATGCCTACAATCCCTACGGTCTGCTGTATAACTGCTACTGCGACGCCGGGGCAAAAGAATATCCCAACCAAATGGAATACGGATTTGACGCCGCCGCAGTTTTCGTCAGCATCACGCTGGACGACGAAAACCACACTGCCTCTCTGCAGGACTGGACCCGCTGGTGCTCCGGAGACCCGGAAATCACCATTTTCTCGGACAGCGGTGAGGCACTTCCCCCCTTCCGGGATTTTGACAGCTACACCCGCTGCGCCATTTACGCCGATCTGGAATGGGCGTATCTGACCCAGACCGTCACCACGCCGCTGTACTACCGCAGCAGCGCCACCATGCTGTCCCAAAAGGGAGATTATCCCACCAAAAATTACCTGGATCTGGTGGAATTCGGCGGCGTTGCCTTCTATACCTTCCACTACAGCGACGAAGAATGGGCGCAGATCAAGGGCGAACTGAACTATTAATGAGACATCGGCGGCGCAGCCGCAATGACATGGTTTTCGGTACGCCCATTTCACATATCCGCACACCATAAACATACTTTCTTTCACAGTCACGGATGGCAGCCATCCGTGGCTGTGTGCATTATTAGAAGCTTTTTCCAGAAAAAGGAAGGATGTTTATGAAAAATAAGACCCTTTCCATGTATATTCTCAAACGGCTGGCTCTGATGGTGCTGACCTTTCTCATCATCTGTACCATCTGCTTTGTGCTGATTAAATTGCTGCCCCTGCCTGCCATCAAGGAGCAGGGCCGGGATGCCGCCTTGCTGCTGGCCCGGCGGGAAGCCATGGGCTACAACAAACCTATTCTGACCCAGTATTTCCTCTACTGGAAGCACGTGCTCCGGGGGGATTTCGGTTTGGGCGAGCAGATGTATGTGGGCCAGGAAGTACGGGATGTGCTGCTGCAGAAGATCCCCTACACCGTGACGGTGAATCTCTACGCCATCCTGCTGGCCGTTCCCCTGGGGTTGCTGCTTGGCATCTACGCCGCCCTGCGGAAAAACAAATGGCAGGATCACACCATTTCAACAGGTGTCATGGTGTTCATCTCCGTGCCCAGCTATGTGTATGCCTTTTTGGTGCAGTATTTTCTCTGCTTTGTCACGGGCTGGTTTCCGCTGACCGCCGCCAGCCAGTCCCAAAGCAGGCTGTTTAGCTGGGGAATGTTCTACTCCATGTTCCCGGCGGTGCTGAGCCTCAGCTTCGGCACCATTGCGGGCCTCACCCGGTTCACCCGGGCGGAACTTTCCGAAGTGTTGACGGGAGAATACCTGCTACTGGCCAAAGCCAAGGGCCTCAGCCGGCGGCAGAGTCTGGTGCGCCATGGACTGAAAAACGCCATGGTGCCGGTGCTTCCCATGATTTTAGGCGAATTCATCGGCATTATGGGGGGCTCGCTGATCATCGAGGGCATTTTCTCCATTCCCGGTGTGGGTAGCCTCTATACCAGCGCCATCAGCGTCCGGGACTACAATTTCTTCATGGCCCTAACCTTTTTCTACACCCTCATCGGCCTGCTGTCGTCACTGATCGTGGATGTGAGCTACGGCCTCATTGACCCTCGCATTCGAATGGGAGAGAAGTAATATGGAACTGTCAAAAAAACTGTTTCGCCCCGCCGTCCAGGGCGACACCCTGCCCCCCTTGCCCAGCACCCCGCCTCGCAGCTCCCTGGCAGATGCCTTTGGCCGATTTTTAAGGAACAAAGCCTCGGTGACGGCAGGCATCATCATTGGTATCTTGCTGCTGTTTGCCCTGCTGACGCCCCTTCTTTCCCGCCACAGCGTCAGCTTTCGGGATGGATTCTACCGCACCATGCCCCCGATTTTTGCCCGCCGCACCCCCCTCTCCGGTCCGCAGGCGGTGCTGGATTATCACACCGCCATTGGGGCGGAATACGATTCCAGTGCGGTGACGGCGGTGAAAAACCGGGTCAGAAATGAGGACACCGGCCGGTTTTATTACGACCTTTCCGTGGATGCCTACGAAAAGGTGGGCTTTCAGTATGTGGATCTGAGCGAAAAAGAATTTGAAGCCCTGCAAGCCTACCAAGCCGAAACCGGGCATCAGGTATGCTATCCCCTGCCGAAAAATTACACCACCTTTTATTTGGCGGTGAGCAGCAGCGCCAATCTGTGGTACAAGCTGGCAGACGAGAGCCCTTACAGCACCGGCCAATCCGCCTATCATGCCCCCAACGGCGATCCCATTCTGCTTGCCAACTATCTCACCGCCCCGCCCGACGGCAGTTATCATTCCCTGCGTTTGGAGGACGACCCGGGCACTTGGGTGTATGGGGCGAAAAATCAGACCGGCTACCGCTGCCGGGTGCTGTATTCAGAATACTATGAATACCTCAACGGCTTTTCCCCTCGGTATTTTCTGGGCACCAACCAGCATGGGCAGGACATTTTGGTGTGTCTTGCCAGCGGCGCAAGGCTGAGTTTTCTCCTGAGCCTTAGCGTTTCGGCGCTGAATCTCTTGATCGGCATCTGCTACGGCGCAGCAGAGGGCTATTACGGTGGCAAGACGGACCTTCTCATGGAGCGCATCAGCGACATTTTGGCGGCGGTGCCCTTCATTGTGGTGGCAACCCTGTTCCAGCTCCATTTGGCAAACAGGGTGGGCGCGGTGCCCAGTTTGCTATTCTCCTTTGTGCTGACCGGATGGATCGGCATTGCGTCTCGGGTGCGCAGCCAGTTTTACCGGTTCAAGGGAGCAGAATATGTGCTGTGCGCCCGGACGCTGGGGGCATCGGATCGGCGCATCATCTTCCGCCACATTCTGCCCAACGCCGCCGGCACCATCATCACCAGCGCGGTGCTGCTGATTCCGGGGGTGATTTTCAGCGAATCCATGCTGTCATATCTGGGTATTGTGAATTTGGAGGCGGAGAACCTGACCAGCATCGGCACCATGCTGGCAAACGGGCGGCAATATTTGGGCACTTATCCCCATATTTTGGCATTTCCCGCTATTTTTATCGCATTGTTGGAGATTTCCTTCAACCTCTTCGGCAACGGCCTGCGAGATGCCTTCAATCCGGCACTGCGGGGCACAGAAGACTAAAAATGCCCCTTGTGCTATAACGGAAAATAGGATAGAATAAGGGAAAGATAAATTGTTGTTTACAGCGCCGAAGGCGCAAATGCCTCCCTTGTGCAAAGGGAGGTGGCCCGAAGGGCCGGAGGGATTGTTTTGTATCGATGTGCGGCAATCCCCCAGTCAAAATCGGTTCCGAAATGCCGATTTTGACAGCCCCCTTTGCACAAGGGGGCCTTTGGCGGCTTC
>JBGVMD010000057.1:0-2611 GCA_045124575.1 Faecousia sp. | reverse complement strand
TACTTCTCAGCAAACTTATCAGCGAAGTCCAGGCGAGCTGCGGTCAGGCGCTCCTCACGGACATTCTTGTCGTCGGTGTCCAGAGCGTACTCAATCTGGTTCAGGCCGTAGGCCATCAAATCGTCCAGCAGCTCGTGGTTCACAGCAGCCTTCTCGAAGGTGAACTTGGGCTTGCCGATCTCAGCCACGATACCGTTGATGAACTTGACGATCTCCATGTTGGTCTCGTGAGCCACACGGATGCACTCGTAGACGATGTTCTCGGGAGCCTCGTTGGCCTCGGTCTCGATCATGACCACCTTCTCGAAGGTGGAAGAAATGCACACGAAGCACTCGCAGGCCTCACGCTCGTCGGCAGAGGGGTTGATGATATACTGTCCGTTCAGGTAAGCCACGTTGGTGGTAGCCACGGGGCCGTTCCAGGGAACGTCAGAAGAAGCAATGGCGATGGAAGCACCCAGGGAAGCCACGATTTCCACGGGATTGTCGTGGTCGGTAGCCAGCACGGTGCAGGTCACGACGGTGTCGTTACGCAGTTCCTCGTCGAAGAGGGGACGCATGGGACGGTCGATGATACGGCTGTTCAGGATGCCCCGCTCGGAGGGCTTGCCCTCACGACGGTTGAAGGAGCCGGGGATGCGGCCCACAGAATACATTCTCTCCTCAAACTCGATGGTCAGAGGGAAGTAGTCGATGCCGGCCTTGGGGATGGGGTTGCAGGTGCAGGTCACCAGCACCACGGTGTCGCCATAGCGGCAGATGCACTCGGCGTTGGCCAGCTCGGCAACCTTACCGGTCTCGACAGTAAAGGTGCGGCCGCCAATTTCCATCTCGTAAACATGATGGTTGGGATACTGCTTACGCTTGATCATAGATGTTACCTCCTTAGTAGTATGGGTCATTCCGAGGAGGGCGAAGCCCGACGTGGGAATCCCCCTCGATTTTGGGGATTGCCACGCCAGCGTGCGCGCTGGCTCGCAATGACGTGTTGTGTTGTGTGTTCGGGAGGTTTAGCACTTGAAACTATTGCCGATTTTCAGCAACACTTTCAACTGCTAAAATTCTCCCGACAAGTTCGTTTGTGGGGTAAGAAATAAAGGGCGATGGAGTTCCATCGCCCTTTCGATATCTTACTTACGGATACCCAGCTTGGCGATCAGAGCACGGTAACGGTTGATGTCCTTGTGAGCCAGATAGTCCAGCATCTTACGGCGCTTACCAACCATCATCAGCAGGCCACGACGGGAGTGGTTGTCGTGCTTGTGGGTGCGCAGGTGATCGGTCAGCTCGTTGATGCGAGCGGTCAGGATGGCAACCTGGACCTCGGGGGAACCGGTGTCGCCCTCGTGAGTAGCGTTCTCCAGGATAACCTGGGTCTTCTTTTCCTTCAGAATCATTGTGTTTTCCACCTTTCAAAATATTTCCCAGACGCCAAGTAGGGGTGGGTGGTGTACTGTCATACAGCTTTCTCCCGCAACTGAGCGAAGGGTATGTTCATTTCTGGCCATAGCCAGCCCGAATATCTTATCACAAGTTTTCCCGTTTGTAAAGAAAAACTTTCATGAAAATCAAACTTTTTTCAGTATTTTTCCTGCTTCAGCAGCATCTTTTTGGATTTGTGTTTGCAATTCCTCCAGAGAATCGAACTTTTTCTCCGGGCGAAGGAACTTATGAAACTCCAGCGTGATGGTTTTGCCGTACAGATCGCCGTCAAAATCCAAGATCCAGCTTTCGGCTCTTACCTGGTGGCCACCCACCGTGGGACGGGATCCGATGTTGGTCACAGCGGAATATGTCTTGCCCCCCATGACGCAGATGCAGGCATACACGCCAAGTTTCGGGGTGACCACGCCATCAGGAATCAAAATATTGGCAGTGGGCACGCCGATGGTGCGGCCCAATTGCCGCCCCGGCACCACTTCGCCGCTGAGAATATGGGGATGACTCAAAAATTTTGCAGCCGTTTCCATATCTCCGCTTTCAATCAGGCTACGGATATGGGTGGAGGAAATGCGGATGCCCTCCAGCACCTGCTCCGGCACAATGATACAAGGAAGTTGCCGTTCCCGGCAGAACATTTGCAGCTTTTCGGCACTTCCTTCGCCCTTGTGGCCGAAGCGGAAGTCGTCGCCGCAAACAAAGCCGGCTGCGCCCTCCTCCAGCAGATTCTCCAGAAAATTCCGCCACGAGGTTGACATAATATCTCTTTTTACCGCCAGCCGATGAATTGATTCCACGCCGTAACGGTGTAGCAGGGCATCCCGGTCAGCGTTGCTGTTGATCAGCGCCGGGGGCGTGGGAGTAAAGAGGCTCTGGGGATGGCGGTCGAAGGTGATAGCCGCTGGAATACAGCCCTTCTCTTCCGCCCGCGCCACACATTCCTGCAGCAGCGCCTGATGACCCAAATGCACCCCGTCAAAAAAACCCAGGGCGTAAATCTTTTTTTGTTTCATGGTTCTCCTCATGGAAAGATAAATTGTTGTTTACAAGTTTTGTGTCATTCCGAGCCAGTGTGCACACTGGCGTGGGAATCCCCCGGATAGAGGGGGGAACGATCGAAAACTAGTCCCATACCTTTGGGGATTGCCACACCAGTGACATCGGTCACTGG
>JBGVMD010000056.1:0-3408 GCA_045124575.1 Faecousia sp. | reverse complement strand
GAAGCCGCCAAAGGCCCCCTTGTGCAAAGGGGGCTGTCAAAATCGGCATTTCGGAACCGATTTTGACTGGGGGATTGCCGCACATCGATACAAAACAATCCCTCCGGCCCTTCGGGCCACCTCCCTTTGCACAAGGGAGGCTTTTGCGCCTTCGGCGCTGTAAACAACAATTTATGCTTCTTCGTTTTCTTCTGTTTCTTCGGTTTCTTTCTTCTCCGGCTGGAGGATAAAGGGCTTGCACACCACTTCGCAGCGGTTGATGGGGGTGCCCAGGGCGTGGAACTTCTCCTCATAGCCGGTCATGATGCCCACGATGCCGTTTTCATGCAGATTGCGGGTCAGTGCCTTGACCTCCAGACCACAGGCGGCAAACTCCTCCAGAGAGAACTCAAAGAGGGGGGCATTATCGGTCTTGTAATGGATTTCGCCACACTGGCGCACCACGCGGCAATATTTATCCAGGAAGGTGCGATAAGTCAGGCGGCGCTTGCGGTTCTTCTTCCGGGGCCAGGGGTCGGGGAAGTTGATAAACAGGCGGTCAATTTCACCGGGAGCAAAAATTTCCTCAATTTTTTCCACATCCATGTCGATGAAGAATACATTGGTAAGCCCCATGCTCTGGGCCTTTTCCATGGCCACCACCATAGCCTCCCGGCAGCGCTCCACAGCAATCATCAGCACATCGGGATTGGCTTCTGCGGTCTCCACGGTGAACTTACCCTTGCCGCAGCCCACTTCCACCCAAAGAGCGGTACAATCTTCCTTCAAGCTTCTCCACTTGCCCAGCATTTCCGCAGGGGCGGCAATTCGCAGCTCGCCGCAGCGCTCCATGCGGGAATCACGATTTTTCATCTTACGCATTCTCATATTTTTATCCTCCAAAGGCCATATTGACGCATTTTACTTTGAATAATTTATTATAGCACGAAAAGCGGCAGCAGTCAAAGGAAAAGTGCGGGTTTTGGGGCAGCAAAAGGCCTCGCATCGCTGCGAGGCCTTAGCAATCATTATATGATAATTTGCAAACCCTTGATGTACACCCACAGGGCCATCGCAACCATAATGGTCCAGGCAATGGGGCGCATGGTCAGTTCCCAGTCACTGGGCTCAATGTCCTCCGGATTCCGTGCCCGGAAGATAAAATGCCACCGGAACAACTCATCAGCAAACAAGATCTGTACCGCTGCAATCACGGAAACGAACACACCCAAGAAGCAAAAACCACCATGACCCCTATGGGTCAATTTAGGGCCATTCATCAATTTCAAAACCGTGGCTACCGAAGGCTCCATGGGGTCGATGATCTCGCCGTTGGGACCCAGCACAGTACCGCCAGTTCCCACCGAAATTGTAAAGCTGGCGTCGGTGCCATCTTCATTTACCATAATCCAATAAGATCCCGTATCAAAAATGCCGCCCCGGAACCGGATGTCGTCGCCTTCCCGCACTTCCACACCGGTCATCAGATTGGCCAAATTATCCTCTTTGGGGATGGCAGTAGGGTCAATCTTTGCGGTATAGGGGCCGTATTCTTTCTCGCCGCAGCGGAAAGTTACGGTCTTATCCGGGGTAACGGTGATGCGCCACTGCTCGCCTTTTACCTGGGCAGAATAGATGGTATTTCCATTCTCCGTGCCGGGTACCAAGATCTGGTCGTTATACAGATATCCCTCCCGGGCGGCGACCACGGGATACACCACGGCAAACACAATCGCCATCACAATCAGCGCCAGCAGAAGCAGCTTGCCATATAGGCTTAGGTCTTTGATTCGTTCCATTTTTCACCTCGATTCCAGATTTCTTCTGACATGATTCAATCGTCCAATCTTTTGCCACAACGGGGGCAGAATTCGTGGAAGAAGCTGCCTTTTCGGGGCCAAGCGCCACAGTGGGGGCAGCGCAGAAAATAGTTTAAGGCCACAGCGATCACGCAACACGCCGCAACAACGGCATACATAGCCAGCTTGCTTTCGCGGAACACCAGCATCAAAATGATCATCACAATGATATTGAAAATCTGCAAGATTTTTGCCAGGCCTCTGCTCATATCAATCCTCCACCGGCAGGGGGCTGACAATGGGTTTGCCGTCCCGGTCTACCAGCACGCACAGGCCACCGGCATTGCCGCAGGCGCTGAACAGATAATTCACACCGGTCTTTCGGTCCACATAGATCTGCATGGTGTTTTCGCTGAAACCGCCGCCATCCACCAGAATCTTCTTAAAACGATCCTCTTTGATTACCATAGCTTTCTCTCCTTTTCGGGTAGCAGGTCATTCCACCAATTCCCGTAATTTCTCCAAAAATGTTTCCTCGCCCCAGGTGTTGAATTTGAAAAAGACACCCTGACTGCCGCCGGTGGTGATGGCGGACAAACAAATGGGGCCGCTGCCGTTTTGAAACAAGGTCACCGTCAGGCTGACCCGGTTGCCGCCGGCATAGCTATATCGCTCAAAGGCCCGGACTGCGCAGCGGGCATCGCCCTGGCGAAAATCCGTGGTTTCTTCCAGAGAGGCGGAGACACTGCCCTCCAGAATGCCTTTCTCGATCCGCTCCAGCCAGCTGTCAAAATTTCCACTGAGGGTTTTTTCCAGTTTTGCCATCAGTCAACCTCCTGCTGTGCACAAATCACACGGTGCAGCAGAATCAGATAGACGATGCTCCCCGCCAGCGACAGGGTGCGAGCGCCAATGTTCCACAGCTTGATCCATCTGTAAACGCCCTCCTTGACCATCTCATCGAATACCGGCTGCATCAGTTTAACGGACACAACGGACAGCACTGCCACCACCAGACTACAGCCTAAAAATATGTACCACTTGGTCCTGTCCCGGGGCGCAGCAGCGGCGTGGGCGGTGTATTCCAGGAACAAGGCAACCAGCGCCAGCACTGTGGTGCCATGGCTCAGCCAATTGAGCACCCGCATATAGGTAGCGCCCTGCATCTGTATCCCATAGGCATTCAGCAGCCGGAAAAGCACCAAAGAGACCAGTGTGCACAGCAGCGCCAGCGCTTTGGCCATGCCGGCATAGCGATAGCGGCCGGGCATCAGATACAGGCACACTGCAATCCCAAGACTTACAAACCGCTGGGCCCAGGTATACCATCCGCCCACCGCAAAGGTAAACACGGTGGAGGCCAGCGCCAGTGCCGACATCAAGCAGCCAGTCAGATGGATGTAAAACAGCGTCCGCAGCCAGCGAAGTAGGTTTTCCCGATTTTCATACATAGGGGGCACTCCTTTCCAAATTTCAGTTTATCTAGCTGTTGGAGCAGCCACAAAATAAACGGTGTCATCCCGAACCATCCCGCAGGATGGTGTGGGGATCCCCCGGTAACGAGGGAAAACCTACCCCGAGCGCATCGTTTTGTTGTCCTTTTCGACCGGGGGATTGCCACGTCGGCTAC
>JBGVMD010000055.1:0-2133 GCA_045124575.1 Faecousia sp. | reverse complement strand
GATTGCCTTGTCACCGGTGCCCAGGGTCACGGCATTGATCTTGCCGCTGAAGGGAGCCGTCTTGGGAGTGAAAGCCATAGTTAATAATCCCCCTTGATATTTTTTTGGATGATATAAAAATGGAAACTATATAATAATGCATGATGCAGAATGCATAATGCAAAATTAACAGGATGTTGGATTACAGAAGCAGAATAACTCTGCATTCTGCATTTGAGATTACAGTCCGATGGACTGCATCACATTTTTCAACGCGACCTTCATGGGATCATTCTCCGGCAGTTTTGCGGAGGGATCGCCGTTGCAGTCGCAGCGGTAGACTGCCTCGTCGTGGGGCAGAACGCCGAAGAGCTTCAGCCCATGCTTTTCGATCTCAGCCTTGATACCCGCATCCAGCTCGCCATTGGGCGCGCGGTTGATGATCAGGCCCATCTGGCCGGGATTCAGCTGCATTTCCTCGATCATCTCAGCGATACGGGCCACTGCCTGGACGCCCCGGCGGGAGCAGTCGGAGATCAGCAGCATGGTATCCACATGAGGCAGAGTGCCCCGGGCGATATGCTCCAGGCCTGCTTCATTATCCATGACGACATAGGAATAGTTCTTGGCATACTTAGCCACCTGGGACTGGAGGACACCGTTGACATAGCAATAGCAGCCCTTGCCCTGGGTGCGGCCCATGACCAGCATATCAAAGTCGTCATCCTCGATGAGGGCGGAATTGAACTTGTACCCGGCATAATCCGCCTTGGTCATGCCCTTGGGGATGGTACCCTTCAGTTCAGCCTGTGCCATTTCTTCCCGGATCTGGCCCAGAGAAGTCTCCACTTCCACGCCCAGAACTTCGTTCAGGTTGGAGTTGGCGTCCGCGTCCACCACCAGAACGGGGCCTTTGTTTTTCTTGCACAGGTAATCAATCAGCATGCCGCAGGTGGTGGTCTTACCCACGCCACCCTTACCGGCAACGGCAATGGTATGAGGCATAGTTTTGGTTCTCCTTAACTTTGGGATTGCGCAAACGCAAAATTCGGAATGCAGGATTTCATCATCCTCATCTTATATTTTGCATTCTCGATCGCGGGCGCACTTCGCCCATATCGATACAACGATATCGTATCACACATCCCGATTAAATTCAACCCACAATTTACTGGAATTTACAAAAAATTGCCGAAGGTGAAAAAACACCCTTCCCAAATCCGGGAAGGGTGGGCTTTCAAATCGGTGTAAATACAAATTTCTGGATCAGGCCGTCCACCACGGCGTGGATCGTGACCGCGCCGCCCGTTCCTTTTTCGGCAGTCAGTTCGATCTCCTTGCCCTTCAGCCGCTGCCGGAGAAAGGCTTCCGGGTCGTCGCATTCCACCTCTTCGAAAAAGATGTCCCGCATCTGGTTGTTGCGGCAAAGATTCTTGATTTCGTGGACAAGTTCGTATTCCATAGGTTACCTCCATCCTCGTAGGGGACGCCGCCCCCTACGGTCACAGCGTCTCCAGCAATGCCTCCAGCTGGCTCAGGGCTTCAATCTCATAGTCAGGCCTGATATCGCCGCAATTCTTATGGTCAGGGTTCACCCACACGGTTTTGATGCCCGCATGGATGCCGCCCTTGATATCCGAGCTCAGGCTGTCCCCCACCATAACGGCTTTGGCGGGATCAAATCCCGGGATTTGGGCGAAGCAGGCATCAAAATACGCCTTAGAGGGCTTATTGTATCCGATCTCCTGAGAAACGAAGACTTTTTCAAAGAAGCGGTACAGGTTGGCACTGGTCATGCGGCCCTTCTGCACCGATGCCGTGCCGTTGCTGGCAAGGAACAGGCGGTATTTCTTATGCAAGCTGTCCACAGCCTCCTGCGCACCGGGGAGAAAATAGTGGCCGATGGAAAGGTTCTTCTCATAAGTGCGGGCGCACGCAGTGGCATTCACCTCTTTGCCCAGTTCCTGAAAGAGCACGGCAAACCGGTTTTCCAGCACCTCCGCCCGGGTCAGCTTCCCCAGTTCCAGCTGCTCCCAGTGCCACTTGTTGATCACATGATAGCGGTTCAGCACCTCTTCCGTGGGCTCCACATCAAAATCCCGGATGGTCTTGGCGATGGCAATCCGCTCCGCTTTCTTAAAATCCAGGATGGTG